>JAZNHK010000228.1:0-2553 GCA_045576915.1 Acutalibacteraceae bacterium | reverse complement strand
CCCCTTTCAATAAAAAATGTGATTATTATTTTATATATGATTGCATTCTTCGTATATAAAAAAATTGAAAACTTAAATCACTACATTTCAATATATATACTATAACATGAAAAATATATAATGTGTTGTCTTGCACTAATTTTGACAGTTTTTGCACTAAATTTATTTAGTGGTGTAAAATTCTTTGCTTGGTTTTATTTCAAAAGTAACGTAATTAATTAAAATTCTCCCGAAATATCGACAAAATACGATTTTTATGTTATAATTATAAAAATGGTTGTGAGGTGATGGATTTGAAAATTGCTGTATGTGATGACGATATGATATGTCGATCACAAATTATTTCTCTCTTGAATGATTACATAAAACAAAATTCCAGCAGAAATATTACTGTTTCAGAATTTGCCAATGCTGAAAATTTGCTTGACGCAATCAACAAAAGCTGTGAGTTTGATGCTTTTATACTTGATGTAGTTATGCCCGGTATGAATGGCATTGAGCTTGGTGTTGAATTACGCAGGCAAGGTGTCAAAGGAAAAATAATATATCTTACATCAAATGATGAATTTGCGATAGATTCCTACAAAGCAAAAGCTACGAACTATATCCTAAAACCCGTTGCAGAAAGCGAGCTTTTTAACACACTTGATGATATAGCCGAACACATTTCATCCAAAGAAAAAAGTTTTATAGTAAAAACTTCCGAAGGTATTACAAGACTTTCGTATGAAAAAATCGTCTATGCAGAGCTTGTCAGAAAAGCAATCGTATATCATCTTGCAGACGGAAGCACGTTAGAGAGCACAACTATCCGCACAGGATTTTCAAAAGCAGTAGAAGAACTGTTATGCGATAATTCTTTTTTCCTTTGCGGAAGCAGTATGTTGGTAAACTTGTATCATGTCAGTTCCGTAAAAAAAGATTCTTTGGTTTTTCGGAATGAAAACATTTTATTCCTGCCAAAGTCCGCCTGCCTTGATGTTCGCTCAGCGTGGATAGATTTTTGGTTTAAGGAGGAAAGCAGAATATGACAATATTTCGAGAATTATCTGTTATATGGTCTTTGGTTCATGTACTCATCCTGTTTATGTTTCTTTATGAGTCCAGATACCCGAAGAAAAAGGCTATGACGCTTACCATAATTGTAATGGTTCCGCTTGCCATATTTAATCTGGCTTGCTTTTTCATTCTCGGTGCAGAGAAAACCGGAGAGATAGTGCTGCTTACCTGTACGCTGCCGAGCCTTATATTCTTTTGGTTTCTTGCAAAATACCGTGACGGAAGGTTTTTGTTTACTTTCTGCGTAGTAGATACCATTTCGCTTGAAATCATATATATTACCTACATCTTAGATTATTATTTGCCCGGCGACAACTTTATTTTTATGTTTCTTTCAAGGCTTATTGCTTTTCCTTTGCTTGAATGGTTTGTTGCCAAAAAATTCAGAGCTGCATTTTTGGAAATACAAAAGCATACGAAAAAAGGCTGGTACGCATTTGCTGCCATCGGAGGAGTATTTTATGTTGTACTGGTGCTTGTAATGAGCTTTCCGACTATTATTACAGACAGACCTGAATACTTACCGCTTGCAATTTTATTGTTTGTGTTAATGCCTGTTTTGTATATCAATATTTTCATAACGCTGAAGCATCAAGCAGAATTACATTTTGCTAATGAGCAGGAAAATATATTAAAACTCCAGATTTCAAATATGAGAGAACGTATTGCCGAAATAAATTTATCCGAAGAAGCTTTCCGCATAGAAAGACATAATTTCAGGCATAAAATAGACTCCATTGCAACAATGGCAGAAAACAAGCAATATGATGAACTGATTGAATACCTGCAAAAATATCATAAGAAGCTGGATGAAACAAAGGTTAAGCGATATACCTCAAATGCTGTTATAGATTCCATTCTTGCATCATATCTTCAAAAAGCAGAGAGTAATCAAATAAAAATTACAACCTCTATCAAGTTGCCGGACACATTGCCGGTAGATGAAGTCGGGCTTTCGGTTGTGTTTGCTAATGCTATTGAAAACGCCATCAACGCCTGTATGAAGCTTAGTCCCGAAGACAGATATATTGAAATACAGGCAATAACTTATCCTTGCTTTATGATACAGATAAGCAATAGTTTTGACGGAAACATAAGCCTCGATAAAAACGGTGTTCCCGTAAGCACAAAATCAGAACACGGTCTCGGAACACGCTCAATAGTAGCCTTCTGCGAAAAAGCCGGTGCCGCATATCAATTTAAGACTGATGACCGCAGATTTTCACTCAGAATTGTAATTGAATAAACAATAAAACCATCTGTAAGACCGACTTGGTAATGCAGATGGTTTTATTGTTATTGCCTTTTGCATTTCATTATATGGTTGAAAGAAAAAATACCGCCGAGGATTTGACTCCCCGGCGGATGAAATATGTATTACTTCAAAATCTTAAACTTACCGATCAGCGGAAGCTCTTTTGCTTTGCCTGTTGCCGCATTGATAATGCCGATGATTGCAATAACTGTAATCACAATGCTTACAAGACCGATAAT
>JAZNHK010000227.1:0-12875 GCA_045576915.1 Acutalibacteraceae bacterium | reverse complement strand
CAGCTCCACAGTGACCAAGGGTTTCAATATACATCGCAAGCATATTTTAACCTAACACAATCTTACGGCATAACGCCCTCAATGTCAAGACGTGGAAACCCATATGATAATGCTATGACTGAAAATATCTTTTCAATCCTGAAAACAGAATGTATCTATCGAACAAAATTGCGAACCTAAGAGGAGGTTCGCCTCCTCTTAGGTCAATACATCCACTTTTACAATAACGAAAGAATTCAACTTAAAACAAAACTGACTCCGCTTGAAAAACGAAATCAGTTTGTTGCTTTAAATTTAATATTTAACACCATGGGGGTGTTTTTTGTACTGTCCGCGCAATTTGGGGCGGTTCAAACACCCACCTACCACCAGTGTGTTTTTTTACAGCCTCTTTTTCAAATACTAAAATATCGATTTTTGTTCTTCTAATCTGTCAACAGTTATCCTGACTTCATTATTTTCAACTATTGCAAATCCATCAGAGATATCCGCTGAAAAAATCTGTTCACCATCTGCATTTACAGTTACCTTTCCTGCTTTAAGTGAAAAAACAGATTTCGCATGTCCTTTTTTTACACCGTAAAAACCCGAAAATTCGCCTTTAGAGTTATCCGAAACAGGAAGACAAACACTATCGCATTTCATATCAGAAATTTGATGATCAACAGTAAAAAATTTAACAATAAGGTGATTTTCCATATATATCACCCATTTCCTTTTTTATAAGAATCATACACATCATCAACAGTTCCTGACATAAGGAAATACTGTTCAGGAATCATATCAACATCACCTGAAAGAATCTTTTCTACGCTGTCAATAGTTTTTTCAAGGGGAACATAAATACCTGCTTGACCTGTAAAGCTTTCGGCAACGTGGAATGGTTGGCTCATAAAACGCTGAACACGTCTTGCTCTTTTAACTGTCTGCTTATCTTCTGCAGAAAGCTCATCCATACCCAAAATCGCAATAATATCCTGAAGCTCGGCGTATTTCTGCAATACACGTTGAGTTTCTTTGGCAACTCTATAATGCCTTTCACCTACAAAATCAGGAGAAAGAGCCCTTGACGAAGAATCAAGAGGATCGACCGCAGGATAGATGCCTAGCTCAACAATACTTCTTGAAAGAACTGTTGTAGCATCAAGATGAGAGAATGTTGTTGCAGGTGCAGGGTCTGTAAGGTCGTCGGCAGGAACATAAACTGCCTGAACAGAAGTAATTGAACCATTACCTGTTGAAACTATTCTTTCTTGTAATTTGCCCATTTCTGAAGCAAGAGTAGGCTGATAACCAACCGCTGAAGGCATTCTGCCTAAAAGTGCAGAAACCTCTGACCCCGCCTGAGTAAAACGGAAAATATTATCAATAAAAAGAAGAACGTCCTTATGGGATTTTTCTCGGAAATATTCAGCCATTGTAAGACCAACAAGCGGAACACGCAATCTCGCACCGGCAGTTTCATTCATTTGCCCGAAAACAAGAGCGGTTTTATCAATAACACCGGATTGTTTCATTTCGTTCCAAAGGTCATTACCCTCTCTTGAACGCTCACCTACACCGGCAAAAACAGAGTAGCCCTCGTGTTCAAAGGCAACGTTACGTATAAGCTCCATAATAAGAACTGTTTTACCAACACCCGCACCGCCAAAAAGACCAATTTTACCACCTCTTACATAAGGTGACATAAGGTCAATTACTTTTATACCGGTTTCCAGAATATCATTTGAAGATACTATTTCTGCAAATGTTGGAGCAGGGTGATGTATAGGCCACTGTTCCTTTGTTTTTATATCTTCACCTCGGTCAATAGGCTTTCCGGTAACACTTACCATTCTGCCAAGCGTTTCTTCACCAACACTGATTTTTATAGTCTCACCCGTATCAATAGCTTTCATACCTCTGGACATACCATCTGTGGGGTTCATAGAAATACATCTGACCTCACCATTTCCAATATGTTGTGAAACCTCAAGAGTGTATAACTCGTCATTTACCTCAACATTGATTGCGTTAAAAATATCGGGAATTTCATTTACATCGAATAAAACATCAACTACGGGTCCGGTTATTCGCTGAACCATACCAACAGAACCTTTTGCCATAGTTTATCCCTCCTCTGTCATTGAGTATTCCGACGAAGTTTCGATAACGTCGGCTGTAACTTGACTTTGACGCTTACGGTTAATCTGCATATCTAACTGTGTACTATATTCGCAGGCTGTGTCATAAGCACTTCGCATTGTTGTAAGAGTAGCTGCTTGAGCACCTAAAGCGGTTTCAAGTATTTTTTTATAAAGAATTGAAACAAGTATTTTTTCTGCAGTACTGTTTATAACAGTCTGCTTATCAGGAACAAACAAAGGTTCCTCGCCTTTTAGCGTGACATCATCAAATGATAGCAAATCATCACACATAGGGCGTTGTTTCATTGTATTTATATATTTCGGATACACTATTTTAACATCTGATACATCGCCTTTATTTAGAAGTTGCATTATTTTTTGAAAAAGTTCAGAAGCAACAGAAAAAGAAGGGGTATCCTCAAAAATGAATTTTTCATTGTAGGGTATCTTTTTGTTATCAAAATACTCTATTCCTTTTTTTCCACAACAAAAAACAAAGGAATTTGCCTTATTTTTGCGAAGAATATCCTCAAAAAACAAAAGAAGGTCTGTATTGAAATTACCACACATTCCCTTATTTGAGGAAAGAACGATATATAAAATGGGTGCATCCGGATTTTTCGGTGAAAACACCGAATTGATATCATCACGATATGTTTGATACATCTTGCTACACTGCTCTTCATACTTTGAAAAATCAGAATACAGAGCAGAAAGCTTTGCATATTTCACCGTAGAAGCAGTTTTCATTGCCGAAGTAATTTTTTGGGTTGAAAGAATTACCTGGAGCTTCTTTTTAAGACTCTGTACAGTAGGCATAATTAAAACCTCTCAACAAATTCATCAAGAGCATTTTTAAGTTCTTCCCTGATCTCATCATCCATTTTGGTAGCATTCTTAACCTTAAGAGAAAGTGAAGCCTTTTCCCCTTCGAAGAAGCTGTAAAGATTACTTTCGAAACGTTCCATATCCTCAACATCAATGTTCTTGGCATAACCTTCACTAACGGCAAAAATCAGAATAGTCTGCAATTCGTCTTTAACAGGGAAATACCTTCTCTGTTTAAGAATTTCTGTAAGACGCTTACCGGAGTCAAGAGTTGCTCTTGTATCGTCATCAATATCAGAACCGAACTGCATAAACTCGGCTAATTCTCTGTACTGGGCAAGTCTTGTACGTAAACTTGAAGAAACCTTTTTCATTACAGGACTCTGTGCAGAACCACCAACACGGGAAACTGAAAGACCAACATTGATTGCAGGACGCTGACCTTCATTAAACAGCTCTGCATCAAGGAAAATCTGACCATCAGTAATTGATATAACATTGGTAGGAATATATGCAGATATATCACCTGCAAGAGTTTCAATAATCGGAAGAGCTGTTATTGAGCCACCACCCAATTCATCAGAAAGATGTGCCGCTCTTTCAAGAAGTCTTGAATGGAGATAGAAAATATCACCGGGATAAGCTTCACGGCCTGAAGGACGATGAAGAAGAAGTGAAAGCTCACGATAAGCAACAGCGTGCTTTGAAAGGTCATCGTAAACTATAAGCACATCCTTGCCCTCATACATAAAATGCTCTGCCATAGCTGAACCTGAAAATGGTGCAATATACTGAAGTGCCGCCGAAGAGGATGCCGGAACTGCAATAATCGTTGTATATTCCATAGCACCTTTTGACTGCAATTTTTCTTTTATTTCAGCAACAAGAGTTTCCTTTTGTCCTATAGCAACATAAATACAAATTGTGTTTTTACCTTTTTGGTTGATAATTGTATCAATAGCAATAGCAGTTTTACCGGTCTGCCTGTCACCAATAATAAGCTCTCTCTGTCCTTTACCAATGGGAACAAGGGCATCTATCGCCTTTATACCCGTATGTAAAGGTGAGTTTACTGGGGCACGGTCAAGTATTGCGGGAGCTTTAAACTCAATAGGTCTACGTTCTTTATAAGGCAAATACCCCATAGCATCAATAGGATTGCCGAGGGCATCCACGACTCTTCCCAAAAGACATTCGCCTACCGGAACAGAAGCAATTCTACCAACACGTCTTACTCGGCTACCTGCTTCAATATGAGCAAAATCACCAAAGATAACGCAGCCGATTCGATTTTGTTGAATATCAAGAACCATACCTCTTTCACCACATTCAAATTCAACGACCTCGCCATACATAATATCTGCAAGACCATCCATCCAACATATACCATCGGAAACAGTCATAACTCTACCTAATTGATATTTGTGGATTTGCGGTTTGAAGGCTTCAGCCTTATCGGTAAATTCCTGAATAAGAAGACCTACTGTATCATCATCCATAATTGGTTCATGATTCATATTTTTCTCAAACTGATAAAGTTCTTCGCTTACTGTACCATCGTAAACAGTATCACCTATACGCAGTTTGAGTCCACCAATAAGAGAATTGTCTTCAAGAACCCAAAGTGAAGTTTTACCTCCAACGCTTTGAAGAAGTTTAGTTGTTGCTTCATCAACCTTATCAACTAATTCCTTTTCAAGTGGGAAAGCTGATGTAAGTGTAACATAAAGCACATCGTGATGCTTTAAATACGCCATATCACCGGGTGTAAGGCAAATATCCGCTAAAATAGCGTCAAGAACCTGTCCATCCAGATCTTTTATTTCATTAGCGTATTTCTCGTAAGAAAAGAGAGTAGCAACGTTTTCCTTGAGAATAGTAAACAATTCTTTTCGTGCATTTTCAATCATTACACGATGTATCTCGCTATGTTCTCTTTCACCAAATGCTTTTATCGAATTGATTTTTTCTTCTGTAAGTGCCTTTGTTTTTACAATCTCCTCGCTGAAATCTTCATTGAAGATTTCTTCAGGTAAAGATTCAAAAACCGGCATTTCCATTTTTTCAATTTCTTCAGCCTCGTCAAGTTCTTTATTGATTTTTTCAAGACGACCGCCAAAAATACGTTTAACTGTTTTTCTACCCGCAACAACTATAATTGCAAGAAGAATAATAAAGTTAATTACTACATACTGTATTTCCATAAAAAATCATATCCTATGTGAGATGATATTTTTCGCAAATAATGCAGCCGCTGTCTCCATCTTGGGAGAAACGGAGCTGACTATCTTTTCACGCTCATCGATAATGTCTTCCCTGTACTTCTGTACCTCAGCAAGACACTGTCTTTGTGCAGCTTCGATTTCTTTTTTACTTTGAAGTTGTATCTGCTCAAGCCTTTGCTTTGCAAGCTTTCTGTTTCTTTCATTGGCAAGAATTTTTTCTTTTTCCAACTGAATTTCATGTTGAGAAACAAGTTTTTCAATATTTCTCTTTTTTTCTTTTGCAACCGCAGTTTTTTCCTGACGGCTATCAATAATATTTAAAACCGGGGTAAACAAAAGATTTTTTAGAATTACACATAAAAGCAAAAAGCATATCACAGTCCAGACCATTACTGATGGCTGTATATTCATAATTTACTCCTTAGATTTTGTTTACAAGCATAAATGCAACAAGAAGACCATAAATTGTAAGAGCCTCCATAAGAGCAAGTGCAATAATAAGAGTTGAACGGATATCTTTTGCTGCGTCAGGCTGACGAGCAATACTTTCCATAGCTGCCTTAGCTGTCATACCCTGACCAATAGAAGGTCCGAGTGTACTGATTGCGATTGCAATTGCCGCTGCGATTGCTATAATTGCTGAATTTGTCATTTTTATCTACTCCTTAAAAAATAATTTATTCTGTAACCTCGTCAAGATAAATCGAAACGAGCATTGTAAACACCATTGCCTGCAAGGCGCAGAAAAGTAAGGAAAGCACCATCATAACTACGGGTGCACCAATGGGAAAGATATGATACAATTCTTCTGTAACCATTTCCTCGCCAAATATATTACCATAAAGTCTCAATGCAAGAGACGCAGGTTTTATTATTTCATCGAGTATAAGTAACGGAAGCATAATAAAAATTGGTTTTACAAAATGCGTGAAATAATGTTTAGCATTGTGCCTTATACCCGAAACCTGTAAGAATATGAAAGTAACGATACCCAACGCTGCTGTTACGGAAAGAGAAGCTGTTGGTGCCTTTACATAATCAGTTAATCCCACACCCGGAATCATTCCCGAATAGTTAGAAAAAATAATGAAAATAAACAAGGATGCAAGAAAGGTAAAGTATTTTCTCGATTTCTTTTTACCAAGGATATCAGCAAAAAAATTATCAAGGTATTCAACTCCGGTTTCAATAACATTCTGAAGCTTTCCGGGTCTTTCCTTAAGATTTCTTCTAACTATAAGTGATAGCAAGGTTACAACAAAAAGCATTATCCACATAGTTACAACCTCTCCGGTTACATCGAAAATACCGAAAAGTTTTATAATCACTTCTGACTTTTCACCCATTCACATCATCCTCCTTCTCCGGTTCTTTTTTATTGCTACTTTGATTTAACGAAAGAAGTTTTTTAGTAAAATAAATCATTGGTAAAGTCATACCAAAAACGGCACCTACAAGAAGAGCAATAGTATTAACCTCTTGTATTTTATCCCCGATAAAATACACAATTACTAAAAAACCTATTTGCAAAACTTGTCTGACAACAGTTACAAGGGAAAACTTTTCCGGAGCCTTTAAAAGCACCTTTTTTGATAGAATGAAATTTGTAAAAGCAATCAAAAAACCAGCTATTATTGCAGCTACAACACCAATAATATTAAGGTTCATATACTCACCAGCTTAAAGTTATAATAAGGAAATTTAACTACCCTCATTATACGCCTTTGATTTCTTTTTTCAATAGCAAAATATATTTTTTTATTATAATTTTTTGGAATTTTTAACACAAAATTCAATCCCTTTGGGATAGTCTTAAAAAGATTTTCAAGACATTACTCCAAAGGGATTTTACATACCATTTTTATGGTTTTTTATTTACTTTTTCAGCTTCGTAATCAAATGTGTAATTACTGAAACCTGATGAATAGCATTGTTCACCATCAGGCATTACCCACATAGCCTCAATATTTTCAGTTTTCTCAACAAGCTCCTTGCCTTCTTCGTAATCCATAATAAAAAGTGCGGTCGAAAAAGCATCACCCAAGCCCGAGTCATCGGTTATAACTGAAACAGATCTAAAATTAACGCCGGGCATCAACGTTTCAGGGTCAATTATATGATGATAATTTTCACCATTAACAACATAAAATCTTTGATAAGAACCACTTGTTACAATGGATGCTCCTGCAACTTTCACATATTCGATATAGGGTTTTTCTTCGTTTTCAGTATCAGGATTTTCTATTCCCGCTTTCCAAAGTTCACCATCTGCACCTGCATAACCAACAGTTCTGATATTCCCACCGACATTGAGAAGGAAACCATCTATACCCTTTTCCTGTAAATAATCACCTATTTTTTCAACAGCATATCCCTTGGCAATAGCACCAACGTCAAGCTTCATTAACGGATCTGCGATATAAACTGTATTATTTTTTTCATCAATAATCAAATCATCAATATCCGTATGCTTATTTGCTTGCTTAAGCTTTTCCATTGGTGGCAATTGTGCAGAAGACGGGTCATCCAACCCCTCATTCCTGTAAATATGCCAGATTGACAAAACACTGCCCATTGCAATATTTACTTTGCCGTTTGTTTTCTTATACATTTCTTTAGCGAAAACAAGCATATCAATGATTTTCTTATCAACTTTCACAACCTGATGTTCACCATCGGTCAAATCGTTAATAGTTACAAGATTGTTTAAATTTTCATAGCGATTATAAATAGTGAAAAGTCTGTGATATTCATTTAAAAGAGATTTAATATCTTCGCATATTAAATCAAATTCTTCTTTTGTTTCAGTATATCCGATTATCGTTGTGGCAGTATCGAAATAATCAAAATAATATGCCGAATATTTTGATTTTTCAGGAGCTTTGCAAGAAGCGAAGGAAAACACTTGCAAAACCACCAAAATTATTACCAAAAACACTGAAACTGATTTTTTCACGCCTTTCACCTCATCCTACAAATATTTTAAAAGGGATGTTGCACGAGCAACATCCCCTGATTTGCAATTTGATTATTTCGCAGCCTTTTCAGCAGCAGCAATCATATCGCCAACACTGATTGTACAACCTGCTGTTGCAAGGTCACCTACTGCATAGGTATCTTTACCTGCAAGTGCAGCAAATTCAGATGCAGTTTTACCAACAAGAGTTGCATCAAATGCAGCTGCCTGTTCATTCCACTCTAAAACCTTGCCGTCAGAACCATCGTGCTTTTTGCCGTATGCTGCCATACCATAGTCTGTACCAAGTTCAAGTTTTGTTTTGATTGCTGCTTTTGTGTCAGCAGTTGCAACACCTTTAGCATCAAATGTGTTTTTACCTGATACACTGTCTGTTTTAGAAACAACAACTTTTCCGTCTGCATCAACTACAGCTGCCACGATTGTTGAGTTGATTTCAACAGAACCTTCTGCATCTTCAGCTGCATCTTTATTTGATGCGGAAGAAACAATAGCAATATTGAGCTTATTTTCTGCAGTTGCAGTTGATTCAACTGCGTTAGCTACAGCTTTTTCAAGAGCACCAATAAAGCCTGCAACGCTGATTGTGCAACCTGCTGTTGCAAGATCACCGATAGCATAAGTATCTTCACCCATCATAGCTTTAACTTCATCAAGAGTTTTACCTGTTGCTGTTGCAATAAATGCATCAGCCTGCTCGTTCCACTCTTTTACTGTACCTTCGCTACCATCGTGCTTTTTGCCGTATGCTGCCATACCGTAATCTGCACCTTTTTCATACTTTGTAGCAAAATCTTCTGTTGCAACAGCTTTACCTTCTGAAGTCCAAGCAGCTTTGATATCTGTAGAATCAAGGTCGATTGCAACAATTTTGTTTTCAGCATCAAGAAGAACTGCAACTGCAGTTGTTTCAAAATTACCTGAACCATTTGTGGCACCATCAGCATTTTTTGCTTCGCCAAGACTTGCAACAACACCCATACCGAATTTCAAGGGCTTGTTACCACAACCAGCCATTGCGAAAACAGAGATAGCTAATACAATAACAAGAGCAATACTAATAACTTTTTTCATAGTTTTTTCTCCTTTAAGAGTTTTAGGCTCATAGCCGTGTACATTATGTCAAAAAAATAACAATATGTCAATATTTTTTGAAAAAACTGCTATTATTCTTCACTAACAACAATTATACATTATATTTTTCCAATCTTTTTAGCAAAAATGCACCTGCAATACCAACAAACACACCTGCTATTGTACCTGTAACCGCAAGAACCGCCATATAATAGCCAATCTGAACCGTATCAAAAAGGAATATTGCAACAAGAATTTGGCCTAAATTATGAGCAACACCACCAACTATACTTGTTCCAACAATAGAAAAAGTATTTATTTTCTTGAAAATCGCCATAATAACAACACTCAAAAAAGCACCTGCACAACTGTAAGCAAGAGTCATAACATTACCAAAAAGAAGTGCCACAATAAAAATCCTTATAAAGGAAACAACTGCCGCTTCCTTTACACCAAAGCGATAAAGAATAAAAATTATCACTATATTCGGAAATCCCATTTTTATACCTGGAACAGCGGACCAGATGGGTGGCAAAATAGCCTCAATATATGAAAGTATAAGAGCAACGGAAGTCAAAACTCCTAATAATGCAACTTTCTTTGTTTTATTTCTCATAACACTCTCCAAAAGAATGAATTATACCGCTACGTCCAGATTTGCATCTGTATTTTCCCCTACAATTTCAATAACCACTTTGTGTGGTAAGCATATTATGGTTTCACCTACATAAGAAATCGGTCTGTAATCTTTACAAATACCATCGGGACAATCCGCTTCAGTGACACGCACTTTACCATTCTCAATAACAACAACATTGTAATCTTCATCGTTTTTTCCGGTCTTAATTTCAAACTCTGTATTTTCAGAAAGTAAATAGGACCGGGTTTCAATACCATTTATTTTCACAACCACTCTATTCCCTCGAACTTTTGTTGCACTGATAAACAAAAGTACTGCCACCGCTATTATCACAATAACGGCGGCAAGAATTATATCGTTGCGAATTTTGGTTTTCTGTGTAGAAGAAAAATTTTTTTCGCTTTTTTCCATAAATTAACCAATAGTTCCTTCATAAAAGTCAACTGCTTTAATACAGTTTGTTACACAAGTATCAAAACATTCTCTGCAGCCTGAACATTTTTCATAATCAATTCTTGCAAGGTTGTTTTCAACTTTGATTGCCTGAGTGGGACAAACTTTTTCACACTTTTTGCAACCGAAGCAAACATTTTTACAATTCTTTCTTGCAACTGCACCTTTTTCAGGGTTGTTACACATAACAACGACCTTTGATTTCTTGGGAATAAGGTTAATAACACCATTGGGGCAAGATTTAACACATTTACCACAAGCGATACATATATCGGGATTAATGTGAGCAAGGCTATCGTGAATGCAGATTGCATCAACAGGACAAGCCGCAGCACAGTCACCACAACCGATACAACCAAATTTACAGGAAGATGGACCGCCATATAAATATTTAGATGCCTTACAACTGTCAATACCGTCATAAACAACATCATAGTTAACTGAATGGCAGTCGCCATTACAGAAAACAAATGCTACCTTTTCTTCAGTTGCTGAAACTTCAACACCAAGAATCTGTGAAAGTTCACCAACAACGGAAGCTCCGCCGGGCACACAGAGATTTGCCTCTGCTGCACCTTTTGCTACTGCTTCTGCATAGCTGTCGCATCCTGCGAAACCACAAGCGCCACAGTTTGCACCGGGAAGACATTCTCTTACTTTAATAACCTTTTCATCCTCCTCAACTTTGAAAAAGTGAGAGGCTACAACAAGAAGAACACCTGCAATAATACTGATTGCCGCCACAACAAGAAGGGCTGTTAAAATAGCTGTTACCATTTGACTACCCCCTTATGCAAATAAATTATCAACAATTCCGGCAAAGCCGAAGAATGCCAATGAAATGAACGATGCTGCTACAAGTGTTACGGGAAGTCCTTTGAAGCTTTCAGGAATATTGCTTTCGTCGATACGGGAACGCATACCTGAGAAAAGCACCATAGCTAATAAGAAACCAAGACCGCAACCTAATGAGCTGACCATTGATTCAACGAAATTGTAACCATCCAAAATATTGTTGATAGTTACACCGAGAACTGCACAGTTTGTTGTAATAAGAGGAAGATAAACACCCAAGCTCTTATGAAGAGAAGGTATAAATTTCTTCAAAACGATTTCAATAAACTGAACGAGTGCCGCAATAACAAGGATAAACACGATATTCTGAGCATACTCAAGTCCTAATTTATTGAGAACAAATATCTGTATGGGCCAGGTAACCGCTGTTGCCATAAGCATAACGAATATAACGGAAATACCCATACCAACTGCCTGATTAAGCTTCTTGGAAACACCAAGGAATGGGCAAATACCCAAGAATCTGCTAAGAACATAGTTGTTAACGAGTACGGAGGACATAAGAATAACTACTAAAGTTTTGAATGTATCCATTATTTAGCCTCCTTTTCATTTGCTGATGCGCAACCGCCCTTGCAAACACCTGCTGAGGGACAACCTGCACAAGAGAAATCTTTTTTCTTGATTGCCTTACCTTTTGTTATAAGGTTTACAAGAGCAATAAGGAATCCGTAAACCATAAGACCACCGGGAGCCTTAACAAAAATATCTATAGTATGGTCAATCATAAAGGGAATCTCAATACCTGCGAATGTACCTGCACCGAGAACTTCACGAACTGTTGCCATTGCAACAAGGGCAAGTGTAAAGCCAAGACCCATACCGATACCATCAAGAACTGATTTGCCAACGGAGTTTTTACCTGCGAACATTTCTGCTCTACCAAGAATGATACAGTTAACTGTTATAAGGTCCAGGTAAACACCTAAAAGCTCATACATATCAGGAAGATATGCATTCATAAACATTCTTACGATTGTAACGAAACCTGCGATAATAACAATATAACAAGGAATACGAACAGTGTCGGGAATAAATTTACGAAGTGCAGAAATAACTGAGTTTGAACAAATAAGAACTGCCGCTGCTGCAAGACCCATACCAATAGCACCAATTACAGATGTGGTGGTTGCAAGTGTGGGACAAGTACCAAGAATAAGAACGAAAACAGGGTTCTCACGGAGCAAGCCCTTAAGCAGAACTGAAATATTACCATTTTTCTTCATTATCAGGCCACTCCTTCCAAGATTTTTACAGCTTCAAAGACTTTTGAAACACCTGTCTTATAGCCGTTTGTTGTAATAGTTGCACCACTTATAGCATCAATTTCACTATAATTGGTTTCATCTTTGCCATTAAACTGTGAATAGAAGCTTGAATCTGCACAAGCAGAACCGATACCATCGGTTTCTTTCTGTGAAACAGTTTCACAAGCAAGGATTTTGCCGTCTGCTGTTACAGATACTTTGATATTGATATACTCACCTGATGGATAATAATAGGGGTCACCGTTTATACCGAAACCTGCTGCATGAAGTCCAAATACATAATTTCCATTTGTTGTTTTATATGCTTTATCAATTGCAGAGGGCATATTTTCATAAGTGGATATATCCAGCTCTGTAAGCTCTGCACTCTTAACTATCCCTGCAATAACTGCCATAACAGATTTTACATCTGCTGACACATCTGAAAGG
>JAZNHK010000226.1:0-2288 GCA_045576915.1 Acutalibacteraceae bacterium | reverse complement strand
AGGATATGAACCGAAGTAGAACTCAACATCGTCAATATTAACAAAGCCGATTTTACTCTGAAGTTCAGAAGCAACAATGTTCTTGAGTTCATATGTAAAGAATGTTCTGGTAGCATCATTATCAGCTGTATCATTTTCTTTGATACGTTCAACAGCTTGTTCAACTTCGTCAGCTTCACCTTTAAGCCAGATTACTTTTTCATAAAGGTCAAGACCCAAAATCTGAACATCATAACCGAAAGTGCTTACGATATCACTTGCATTTTCTTTTGTAATGTACTGAAGTTCAACCTTAACAAGAGAGGTTTCGCCGTCTGTGATAACAACATCTGTGCTTGTGTCATCTTTGTTTGTATCATCTGTGGGAACATCAGTAGTGCCTTCATCTGTTGTGCCTTCTTCGGTGTCGGGAGTTTCAACAGGAGCATTGGCATCCTCAAAGTCAACAAGTTTTTTAACATTCAAAATATCCTGATATGCGTCACCAGAAGCATATACATAAAGAGTCATCGGGTGAGAAGCAATAACAATACCTGAATGAAGACCAAGCGAAGAAAGTAAACTGCTGAATTCACTTGCAGAAATATATTTAAGTTCAATTGCAGTAAGGCTTGTGCTTATGCTTGCACTACCAATTGTTGTATTCTTTTTGTTATCAAGAGTCTGGATAAGCTGATTAACCTTTGCAAGCTCCATGGGAGTGCCGGTCATCCAGAATTCTCTGAGGTTGATATCCACCTTAACAAGCTTAACAGAAACACCAAGAGTAGCGAGCTGAGATGTCAATGTATCAGTTGATATATATTTAAGAGAAAATTTTGTAAGAGCCTGACTGTCAACAAAGCTTGAGTTAAGAGTTGATGCTGTACCTACATAAATGATATCATCATTTTTTATGTATGTCATATCAACCATACGAAGAATGTAGTCAATAGCTGTAAGAGGTGTTACATTTTCAAGAGATATTGCAGGAACAGTTGTTGTTGAACCCTTAAAAATCATTGTGTAACCGGTATGAGCAAGAACAGTTTCAAGTGCACCGATAAGATCAGCATCTTTAAAGTTCACAGAAATTGTGCTTGAAGAGCCGTAAACAGTTGTAGAGTCATCTTCAACAGCCATCGCTCCGGGAATATCGAGTTTCTGACCAACATATAGTTCAGCAGAAGCTGAAATACCATTTGTTGTAACAATATCAGAAACTGTAACACCATGAGAAGCAGCGATGGAAGAAAGTGTATCGCCATTTTTTACGGTGTAAGTACCCATTGCTTCATCAATTGCACTACCTGCAGCTGAAAGAGGCAAAATTGCACTCATAAGCAACACAAGAACAAGTGCAAAGATGCCTACGGATCTTATTTTGCGTTTACTTGTTTTCATTGGATAATCCCCCTAAAAATATGTATATCACTATTTATTAACTAATTATGATAAGTTGAGTTTTTTCGTCATTTCTCCTGCTCTGAAAATAACATATTCAGAAGAGATTTCGATAAGCTCCCAACTGGAGTCGCCGATTGTTTCACCGGTAGCAAGAACCAAAACATCACCACTTGAACCAATCTGAATAAGTGCAGTTTTAAGTCCACTTGAACCTGTAACTGAACCGGTATACGATGCCTCTGCAAGAATATCAGGAGAAAGAGGATCATCGTCAATCAACTCAACAATCTCTTTGTCCTTAATTACATTGTTTCCGGGAATAACCTGAACCTCGTTTGACTGAACGGAGGTATCAACAGAACCGGCACCATCATCACCTTTTAAAATTCCGTCACCAAACATCACTAAAAGGAAAACTGCGATAAGTATAACCAAAAGAATTGCCGGAACGGCTATCTTCATCCAAGGATTTTTTTCAAAAAAATTGGATATTTCCAGGACCACGCTGTTTTTTTGAGGAGTAGCCCCTCCCTTTTTCTCTTTTTTCGCTAATTTTGGTAATTCAAGCGCCATAAAAAAGCCTCCATCTCCATGTATATAATTACCTAATTTCATCAATTCATACCAAGTTTTTTGTGTTAAATATACAAAAAAACTACAACAGGGTACAAATAGCCCCAAAATAGACTATACCACATTGAATATGATACTACAAACGCAAGAAATAATCAATACTTTTCGCTGTTTATGTTGAAAAAATGTTGTAGGTTTACAATAGATGTGTTACAAAAGTAAATAAAAAGAAATGACGAAAGGAAAATCCTGTGTTACAGTTAAGTTGCTCAGACAAAACAGACAGGGAGGATTAACCAATCGTCATGGAAACTGTAACACAAACAATG
>JAZNHK010000225.1:0-4129 GCA_045576915.1 Acutalibacteraceae bacterium | reverse complement strand
ACACCCTTACCCATTTTTGAAGGGCACTGGAAAATCGTTCTTGAAACAAGAGAGCCCTGTGATTTATCAAGAAGATAATAGTCACCGTGACGAACAACAATTTCTATTGAATTATCGCCAATAAGTGCTGCAATCTCACCTGAATGAACACCTGCGGCGTTGATTACATATTCTGCTGTTATTTCACCCAGAGATGTTGTGAGCTTAAACTCATCATCAGCATAATCAATTGCTGTAACCTCACAGTTTCTTAAAAACTCAGCGCCATTTGTAACTGCATTTTCAACGCCTGCAATTGTGAGCTCATAAGGACAAACAATTGATGATGTGGGTGCAACAAGAGCAGCCACCGCAGTGTCACCAATGTTGGGTTCAAGAGCAACAAGCTCTTCTCTACCAACAATATGAAGACCCGGAACACCATTCTGCTCGCCTCTGTCTTTAAGAACTTCAAGATGAGGAATTTCATCATCGGAAAAAGCCACAACAAGAGCCTCGTTATTTTTAAGGGGAACATTAAGCTCCTTACAAGTTTTTTTCATAAGCTCAACACCGCGAACGTTAAGCTTTGCCTTAAGTGTTCCGGGTACTGCATCAAAACCTGCGTGAACTATTGCAGAGTTTGCTTTGGTTGCACCCATAGCACAATCGTTGCATCTTTCAAGAAGGGCAACCTTAATGTTATACTTTGAAAGCTCTCTCGTAATAAGAGAACCAACAACACCAGCACCAATGACAGCAACATCGTACTTCATTTTAACATCTCCCTTGGAAATAAAACATAATAACCTATATTAGAAAAACATTATATCACAGCGCACTTATAAAAATCAAGTATATATATAATGTTTTATATATAGTTTTGACTTGTTTTTTATGTAAAAATAGTGTAAAATAAAGAGTTGAAAGTCGAAAGCAAAATTATAAAAGTAGTGCAACTATTATCATCCCTGTTTTGCGAAGCAAAATAGGGAGGGGGACCAAAAGCGTCAGCTTTTGGTGGTGGGTTGCCCTGTAAATCTTCCCCTTTGTAAAAGTAACGCAACATTCCGAATTCCGCATTCCGAATTTAAACAACGAGGTATTACAATATGATTAACCCCAATAACAAACCAGAACTTCTCGCTCCTGCAGGAGATATGAACTGCCTGATTGCCGCAGAACGCTTTGGAGCGGATGCAGTATATATCGGCGGACCGCTTCTTCAATTGAGAGCAGAAAAATCTGCTTTCACTGAAGAAAATATTGATGCTGCAGTAAAGCTTTTACATTCAAAAAACAAAAAGCTTTATGTCACTGTAAACAGCTTCACAAAAAATAACGAAATCGAACCTCTCAAGGACTATGCACGTACCCTTTACGGATTAGGGGTCGATGCGGTTATCGTTGCGGATTTAGGTGCAGTAAGAACAATAAAACAAGCAGCACCAAATCTTGAGGTACACATCAGCACACAGGCAAATTGTTGCAACTATTCTGCTGCTCTGGCATACCACGAAATGGGTGCTTCAAGAATTGTTGTTGCCCGTGAAATGACCATTGATGAAATTGCAGAAATGCACTCAAAAATTCCTGAAGAGCTTGAAATTGAAGCCTTTGTTCATGGTGCTATGTGTATGGCATATTCAGGCAGATGCCTTATTTCATCATATATGAACGGCAGAAGCGGAAACAGAGGCGAATGCACTCAGCCTTGCCGTTGGGAATACTACCTTGTAGAAAGAAACAGACCCAACGAGTATATGAAACTGGAAGAATATCCAGACCATTCTGCCCTCCTTTCCTCCCACGATATGAAAGCAATCAGCTTCCTTGATAAGCTTGCAGATGCTGGTGTTGACTCATTCAAAATCGAGGGTAGAATGAAAACAGAATACTACGTATCGCACGTTGTAAATGCTTACAGAAGAGCCATTGACAAATCCGCTCCACTCGAGCTTTTAGAGAACGAGCTCAATGCTATAAGCCACCGCCCATACAATAGCGGTTTTTATTTCGGAAACCTTGTTCATGGTCACAAAAACGATGGCCTTTACCATTGGGATTGCACCTTTGCAGGGGTTGCCCTCGAAGATTGCAAGGATGGTAAATTAAAAATTCAGCAACGAAACTTCTTTAAACTCGGCGATACAATTGAAGTTCTTTCCCCCGAAACCTTTGGCATGAGCTTCACCGCCACAAAAATCCTCAACGAAAGAGGCGAAGAATGTGAAAGTGCTTGTCATCCACAGGAATTCCTCACTCTCGACTGCACCGCAGATGTTAAAAAGGGTGACATTCTCAGAGTAAGAACAGAGAAGAAAGAAATTATTACTGATATATAAAAATAGTGCCATTTTTATCATCCCTGTGTGGTACAGCCACATAGGGAGGGGGACCATCGCTTGCGATGGTGGTGGGTTGCCCCGTTCCTTCTTAACTTTGTAAAAGTAACGCAAATTATAATGTTTGGAAGCAAAGCTTCCCCGACATACACCGTAGGTGTATATCATATTTTCACAGAAAATATATCATGAAACTTGTTTCATATCATGTTGCCGTCAGGCAACATATCATTTGAAATGATATCCGTCTGCGACGGATGATATACCTTCGGCATGATATTCACTTCGTGAATGATACGTTTTGCAAAGCAAAACATTAATAATTTACCTATCAAGGATATAAACTATGTTCCACGAAATCCTCGCTCCCGTTGGAGCACAAGAACAATTAAAAGCCGCTGTAAGAAGCGGTGCAAATGCAGTTTATCTGGGTGTTGATAATTTCAACGCCAGGCGTAATGCTGACAATTTTACAACAGAAAATTTAAAAGACGTGGTAAAATACTGCCGTCTTCGTGATGTTAAGGTTTTTGTAACGCTTAACACTTTGATTTTTGACAAAGAAATTGGTGAGCTTTATAAAACCATTAAAGCTATAGCCGAAAGCGGTGCAGATGCGGTAATTGTCCAGGATTTTGCAACAGTTAAAGCAATAAAGGAAATCTGTCCCAAAATGCCCTTGCATGCTTCAACCCAAATGGCAGTGCACAATATATCGGGTGCAAAGCTTCTCGAAGAAATGGGCTTTGCAAGAATTGTTTTAGCCCGCGAGCTTTCTTTGGAAGAGATGAAAGCCATAAGAAACGAAGTTAACGCAGAGCTTGAAGTTTTCGTGCACGGTGCTCATTGTATGAGTGTATCGGGTAACTGCTACCTTTCTGCAATGCTTGGAGAAAGAAGCGGTAACAGAGGTCTTTGTGCACAGGGGTGTCGCCTGAACTGGAAAAACACCAACGGCAGAGAATACGCCCTTTCCCTTAAAGATATGTCTTATCTTGATAGTATAAAAGAACTTACGGAAATCGGCATCGACTCTTTCAAAATCGAGGGCAGAATGAAGCGTCCGGAATACGTTGCTTCAGCAGTTACGAGCCTGAAAAAAGCTATAAACAACGAGTTTTATGACAAAACTGCACTCCGTTCAGTTTTCTCCCGCAGCGGATTTACAGACGGATATCTCAAAGGCAAACGAACAGTTGATATGTTCGGCTACAGGGTTAAAGAGGATGTTACCTCTGCAACAAATGTTTTAAAAGACCTTGAAAACCTTTACAGAGATGAAATAAGACCCAACAAATCATCTGCAAAACTCATTCTGAAAAAAGACCAACCTTCCACACTTATACTTTCTTCAAAGGGTGTTTCAGTCGAGGTTAAGGGCGAGCTTCCACAAGAGCCTCGTACCGCACCACTTTCAGAAGAAATCGCTTTCAGAAATCTTTCAAAATTAGGTGACACATCATTTTATCTTGATTCCATAAGCTTTGAAAACGAAGATTCTCTGACTCTCCCCGCCTCTGCTATCAATGCTTTAAGGCGAGATGCAGCAAGCCTTCTGGAAGAAGAGCTTTCCAAAAAGGAATATATAATCACTGATGCGAAACCCAACATTCCATATATCAAACCCCATTTTTCAGAATTCAAAACAAGAATTCGCCTTGAAAGCTTTTCACAGTATAGCGAAAACTTTGAAAAAGCTGATTTAGTTATTCTTCCTTTGGAAGAGGTTTTCAATAACCTTGAAGAAATAGAGTGCTTACCTGTAAAAACTGCCGTCGAGTTACCTCAGCTCATCTACCCTGAGG
>JAZNHK010000224.1:0-11461 GCA_045576915.1 Acutalibacteraceae bacterium | reverse complement strand
GTAATGATTAACGATAAATTCGAAGCTCTTACATACAAAGTAATAACCGACGGCATTGACGGTAGGTTTGTTTCGGACCACTATCCCATATACGCAGATATCAGAATAAAATAAACAAAAATATCGGAGATGATTCGTAATGAAACATCTCCGATTTATTATGTATTTGTTATTTTTTTAAGTTATACATTTCCTTATAGAACGCTGTAGCTTCCTTGACAGGACCGTCAAAGACGAGCTTACCGTCCTTCATAACGATACCTCTCTTACAGAAGCTTTCAGCAACTGCGGTCTGATGAGTAACAAAAAGAAGTGTAACATTATCCTTCTTGATTATTTCATCAATCTTATTCTGACACTTTGTTCTGAATGCAGCATCACCAACACTCAATGCTTCGTCAACAATAAGAATCTCGGGACGGATATTAACGTTGATTGCAAAGCCAAGACGTGCACGCATACCGCTCGAGTAAGTTCTTACAGGTTGATCTATATAATCATTAAGCTCAGCAAACTCGATAATTTCATTTTCAAGGTCTGCAATCTCCTGATCTTTAAGACCAAGAATGTGACCCTTCAGAAAAATATTCTGTCTGCCGGTAAATTCCATGTCGAAGCCACTTGTAAGCTCAAGAAGAGCACTCACTCTGCCGTTAACCATTATATCACCGCTTGTCGGGAAAGTAACGCCGGTTATCATTTTAAGAATTGTGGATTTACCTGCACCATTCTTACCGAAAAGGGCAACAGAATCGCCTCTTTTAATTTCAAAGCTAACTTCATCAACAGCTTTTTTCTTTTTATATTTAATATTTTTAAAGAAAATTGCAAGAAGCCTTTTTCTTGTACTTGAATAAAGCTTATATATTTTTGTAACGTTATTGAATCTGATTACTGTATCACTCATTTACTACTGCCCCCTTATTAAAGCACATCGGGTATTTCCTTACGGAGCTTCTTATATGCCCACAAGGACAAGAAACCGAGCACCAGATACCAACAAAGGAAATACAAAAGTCTTTGGGGTTGCTCAAAAAACCAGATATGGTTTATAAAGCAGTTTCGGTAACCATAGCAAATAAATGTTACGGGATTAAGCATAAGAATTGTACTGATAATTTTATTATCAGCAACATTATCGATATTCCAAAGAATACCTGAAAGCCAGAAAACTGCAATATTAAATGATTTTACAAGACTTGAAAAGTCTTTACCGATTGCTGAAACAAGACCTGCAAAAAGTGCCCACGCATTAAAGAAAAGGAACATTAAAAGCGTATAGAAAGGCAACTGAAGCAGATAAATTGTTGGCGGATAACCCATAACCCAGAAAAGAACTATTACAATACCTACAAGAATACCGTGAACAAGCAAACTCGAAAGGTTATTAAAAGTAGGAATAGTCATAATGGGGTATTTCATTTTGGTTACAAGGTAACTGTATCTTCTGATACAATTTGTCCCCCCTGTTATAGCCTCACCCATAAAGAACCAGGAAACCATACCTGAAACCAGCCACAGAATAAAGGGATATTCTCCAACATCATTACCACTACGAAGACCGATTGAAATTGCAAACCAATAAACAAAAATGGTAAAAACTGGCTTTATCAATGCCCACGCCCATCCCAAAGCGGAGCCGTTATAAGTCTTTTTTAAATCTGCAATCGAGAGTCTTAGTACCTGATGGATATTATTCTTATGCTCTTTTATATTTAGTGCTAGTATATCAAAATAGCTTTTCATCGCTTTTCTGACACCTCCGTCAATCGTCTATAGCCACTGAGTCTTCTGTTTCTTTTATAGAGAAAAACACAGGTCTTTCTTTATATGAAATATTCGGACAATGGAGTGTTAATTTCAAATTGCCGTCAAAGTCCTTGAAAATCATACCATGTCCACCATCATCCTTGAAAATCGGTTCAAGGTGCGACCATTTACCGAAAATTGAACCATTGTCTGATGTGGCAACACATTGAGTATAGCCATCTCCGCAAGTCGACCAGATCATAATCAACTTACCGTTTTCCTTTCTGTAAAGGAACGGACCGTCTGTTACATTATGGCACTCCTCACTTGCTTCTCTTTTCAGGAAAGAGCTCGCAGCAAAGAGTTCAATCGGTTCGCCTATACTACCTGAAAAATCAGGCTTTAATTCAACAAAGCAAATTGTACCATTAAGAATCTGTGTATGTTCGTGGCAGAAAACACAATAGGGCTTGCCATTTTCCACATATAATGTACCATCAAGGCATTCCCACTCCCAAGGAGTTACAGCACCATCTGACGCAGGAACAAATTCACCTTCCGGCACAGTGCTTTTTAAAATATATGTTCCTCTTAATCCATTGGGCTTCTCAAAGGTTGCGAACATATAAAACATTCCACCGAATTCGTGCACCTCGGGTGCCCAGTTGGAAGCAGAATTCATACCATATTTTTCAGAATTAAAAACCTCAATCGGGTCGCTCCAATTCTCCAGATCAGTACCTACATATACATCAAATCCACCGGTTCTGATACCAAAATTATCGGCTCTTGTTCCGTACATATAGTATTTTTCATTATATTTAAGAACAAATGGATCTCTGATATTTATTTCTGAATTTTTCACGAGAACACCACACAATAGCATAATTTCACATTCAATAATACCATATATTTACAAAATAAACAATACTTAAAATATATTCCCTGACATTGACAAGGGAGAATCAAATATTATATAATTATATTATATTTATTTATTAGGAGATGCACTATGAAAAAATCTACAAAAGCAATTCTCGGCTTAGGCGGTGTGGCTGCCGCTGCAACAGGCTTACATTTTTTAAATAAGGAATTACATAAAGATATCTGTATGATTGCCCACAGAGGTCACAGCAGCAAGCACCCCGGAAACACAGAGGCTGCATTTTTAAGTGCAGTAAAAAACGGATCCGGCGGTATTGAAACCGATGTACGTATGACAAAGGACGGCGTTTTTGTTGTTAACCATAATGACGAGGCAAAATTCTTTGACGGCACAGAGCTTACCGTTGCAGATTCCACATACGCAGAGCTTTCCAAAAAGGCTCTTTACAATGACAAGAGCGATGAAATCGTTTACATCTGCACATTCGAGCGTTATCTTGAAATTTGCCGAGATGCAAATATGATTTGCTTTATTGAGCTTAAAGGTGAATTTTCTGACGAGGACATTAAACGACTTTTCACAATGGCAGATGAAATTTACGATTTAAAGAGATGCTCTCTTCAGTCCTTTGAATTTGAAAACCTTATCAAAACTCACGAAGCTTTCCCTGATTTACAGATTATGCTCACCTATGGTAAAAATTGCGGTGATTATCACAAATGCATTGACTATGGCTTTGATATTGATGCAGATTACAAAGTTGCTACTCCGAAAATGGTTAAAGAATTCCATGATAAGGGTCTAAAGGTTGGTCTTTGGACAGCAAATGATGTCCTTTCTCTCAACTACTGCCGTGCACTTGGCGTAGATTATATCGAATCCGATGTTTTTGGCTCATAAAAACAGATAATTAAAGGTGTTCCTCGGAACACCTTTTAATTATTTGTAAACTTCATCTTTTTCTCTTGTTTACTATTTTAAAATGTGATATAAATAATATATATGTTTTTGAAAGTGAGTTTTTATGGGTTTAATATTTAAAACACTTTATGTTTATATCGCAAACCTTGGCATTCTTGTTACCAATATTTTCAAATCATTTTTCAGGTTGATTTTCAAAGGTTTGCAAAAGCTTTTCAAATTTAATAAAGCATCTTTTTCGTCTGCAAAAACCTTCTTCAAAAGGAGTATTGCATTTGTTTTGGTTTTTGCAGTTCTTGCAGTTTCTGTTTTTTACTTAATTTCCACAGACAGCAAGGTTCCGGCATTTGCGATAACTCTGAATGATGAAGTTGTTGGCTACGCCCAGTCACAGATTGATGCAGACCACGCCAAAAATATGGCACTGAAGACTTTAGGTCTTACGAGTAAGGATTCTCTTGAAACAAAAGAAACTAAAACAGAAGCCTACAATCTCAAGTCCGCTGATATTCTGGCAGATTCAATTATAAACAAGCTCTCCCCCGACCGTGTATGTGTTACAGAAATACATATTGATGGTGAGCTTTTTTGTGCAGTTACCAACAGACAAGAGGCAAGAGAAATTTTCTTGAAGCAATTAGAAAATGCACAGAAAAAACATCCCAAATCCTCTGTTGCATTCGCTCAGGAAATAACCTTTTGCGATGCTTACTACAATCCCAAGGATGAAAAAATCTGGTCAACAGAGCAATTGGAATTAAACCTTAAAATCCTTGATCCGCTTGAAATCACACGTGCTGATTGCGAAAAAACCATTGAAACCGTTGAGTTTGACACAGTTGAAATCCAGACCAACACCCTTTTCATTGGCGATAAAAGAATCCGCAGAAACGGTGCGAATGGTTCTGCTTATGCAATTGACCTTGTTACTTACATTGGTGATAAAAAGGTTTCGTCAGAACAGTTAATGAGTGTTCCTGTGAAAAATCCCGTTTCCCAGATTGTTGAACGTGGTATTCGTGCTGAAAGCCTTTCTTTAGGCACATACTCCGTTTTGCAGACAACAGGTTATTTCTGTTGGCCCGTTGTTGGTCTTTTCACAGTTACCTCACCCTTTGGTTACAGAAGCCTTGGCAATCACAGAGGTATTGATATTTCCGGTGCTAATGCATCCGGCTCACTTGTTGTTGCAGGTGCTTCCGGCACTGTTACAACAGCCGGTTGGAGCACAGGTGGTTATGGTAACTACGTTATAATTGACCACGGCAACGGCGTTGAAACCCTTTACGCCCACATGCTTGATAACTCTATTATGGTAAACGTCGGCGATAAAGTTACAAAAGGTCAGGCTATCGGACGAGTTGGTAACACAGGCTACTCTTTTGGTGCTCATCTTCACTTTGAGGTTAGAATAAACGGTAACAGACTCAACCCTGCACCGTATTTAGGACTTGAATAATGAATATTACAGTTATTGCCCTTGGCAAACTTAAAGAAAAATATCTTAAAGATGCCATAACCGAATACGCAAAGCGTATTTCGGCTTATGGTAAGCTTGATATAATCGAGCTTAATCCCGTAAGGCTTTCCGATAATCCTTCCCAAACTGAAATTGATAACGCCCTTTCAAAAGAAGCAGAGGAAATAAAAAAGAAAATACCTAACAACAGTTATGTTTTTTCACTTTGCATTGAGGGTAAAGAAAAATCGAGTGAGACTTTTGCAAAAGCTATAAAAGACGCCGCATTAAACGGGAAAAGCAATATTGTTTTTGTAATCGGAAGCTCTTTCGGTCTTTCCCCTGAAATAAAAAATCTTTCAGATTTCAAGCTTTCCTTTTCCCCTATGACCTTTCCCCATCAGCTTATGAGGGTTATGCTCCTTGAACAGGTTTACAGAGCATTTCAGATTAACAACAACGGAAAATATCACAAATGAGGTAACATTATGGCAATGTGCGATATGTGTGAAAATTACAGATACGATGAAGATCTGGAAGAGTATTTCTGCGATATTGAATTAGATGAAGATGAATATTTAAAATTCCTCACCTCTTCCAATGATGCTTGTCCTTATTTCAGGCCCGATGATGAATATCGTATTGTCAGAAAACAAAACTGACTGTCACGCGACAGTCAGTTTTTTCATAATACGGAAATAAAAAATGAGGGAAAGTATATTTGCCACCGTCCAACCAATGGGCCAGGACCACCATATACCCTGATAACTCCATAATGGAGAGAACACATACGCAAGAATAACTCTCAATATCAAATCAGTAAAGGTTGCCACCATAAAAAGCTTCATTGTGCCCGTACCCCTGAGAATACCATCGCAAACAAGCTTAATTCCGATAAAGGCGTAAAAAGGTGCCACTGTTTTAAGGAACAATGAGCCTGATTTTATAGCTTCTGCACTTTCTTTGCCATCCATAAACAACTCGATTAACGGAACATTCAGCGTAAGGTATACAACTGCAAAAGCAATTCCCGTAACAACAACCATAATAGTACCGTATTTCATACCCTGTCTTATGCGAGGGTATTTTTTTGCACCAAAATTCTGTGCGGTAAAGCTTGAAACACCATTACCAAATGTATAAAGGGCATTTATTGTGAATGTGTTAAGCTTTATTGCGGCGGAATATCCCGCAATAACAGATGAACCATAGCCATTGATAATTTTTTGTATAAACACATTACCAACAGAAACAAAGCTTTGCTGAAGAACGCTTGGCACAGAAATACGTGCAATATTTTTTAACAGCTGGAAAGAGAAGAGCGGTACTTTTTCTTTCACGGGCAATTTTTTCAAATGCCTCAAAAGAGTAATAAAGGATAAAACACCTGCAATACCTTGTGCTATAAAGGTTGCCCAGGCAACGCCCGAAACCCCCATATCAAAGAACACAACAAGAATATAGTCCAAAGCCACATTAAAAACGGAAGAGAACATCAAAAAATATAAAGACGTTTTTGAATCGCCTAAAGAAGTGAATATTCCATTTGCAATATTATAAACAAAAAGGAAAATAAAGCCACCCAAATAGATTTTAAGATAAAGCTCTGAATCATAAAATATATTTTGGGGTGTATCAATTAACTTCATAAGAGCAGGACTCAAAACAATTCCGCCTATTGCAAGTATACTTCCTAAAACAACACAGGAAATAAGTGCGGTAGAAACTGCGGTTTTCAACTTTTTAAATTCCCTTGCACCAAAAAGCTGGGATATAACAACGCTGCAACCGATATTGCACCCAAAGGCAACAGCATTAAAAATATTAGTTATTGGATAAGAAGCACCAACAGCCGCAAGTGCATCCTCCCCTGCAAAACGCCCTGCAATAAGGCTATCGGCAATACTATAAAACTGTTGAAAAACAACGCTGATAAATAGCGGTAATGTAAACTGCAATAGAACCTTATTTACACTACCTTTTGTTAAATCACGAGCCATTTGCATATCCTTTCAAGAATAAAAAACACAATTTACAATAGTATATTATATACGGTTTTTCTTTTTTGTCAAAGGAAAGAGGGGGTTTATGGAAAGATTTTTGAATGCTGTTGGCTCTGTTATATGGGGAATGCCTATGCTTATTATTTTTGTTTTTACAGCATTAAGATTTTCCTTTAACAGCAGATTTTTTCAGATACGCGGTTTTTTTACAATGCTTAAAGGAACCATCGGTAAAATGTTTTCTAAAACAGAAAGTGGCGGAATATCCCAATTTGGTGCATTTTGCTCCGTTTTGGGTGCTTGTATCGGTACAGGTAACATTGTTGGGGTTGCAACTGCGATTTACTCCGGTGGTGCAGGTACAATTTTTTGGATGTGGATTTCTGCCCTGCTTTCTATGATGACTGCTTACTCAGAAAACTTTCTTGGGGTAAGCTACCGCAGGAAAGATAAATATGGTATTTTCCAGGGTGGCTCTTTTTCCTACATAGAAAACGGACTGAAAATGAAAGGACTTGCCAAGATTTATGCTTTTTTATCACTTTTTTCAGCAATAGGAATGGGAAACCTTACCCAAAGCAATTCTGTCAGCGAATCACTTGTTGTTGGATTTAATTTGAATAAATATGCCATTGGAGCGGCAATTTCTATACTATGCTTTCTTATCATAAGTGGCGGGGTTAAACGTATTGCCAAATTCGGTACTTTTATCGTTCCGGTTATGACAATTGCCTATTTGATTCTTTCCTTCTGGGTGCTTATAAAATTCAAGGATAATATTATTCCATCAATTATTATGATTTCAAAAGAAGCATTTTCCTTTAAAGCAATTAACGGTTTTAGTATGCTCAAGGCTATGCGTTATGGTATTTCACGTGGAGTTTTTTCAAATGAAGCGGGTTTAGGCTCATCAACCCTTATACATTCCGAGTCCAATAACCAAAAAGGTGAAACTCAGGGTATGTGGGCAATGCTTGAGGTTTTTATTGACACAGTTTTTCTTTGTACCATCACCGCCCTTGTTATTCTTGTGAGCACCAACAACACTCACCACGAGCTATTTGGTGCAGATTTATCAATCAAAGCATATTCCACCATAGGTGAAATCGGAAGCAAAGGAATAGCCCTTTTAACGGCAGTTTTTGCATTCACCTCTCTTTCCAGTTGCTCATTCTATGGTGAAAAAAGCTTCACTTATTTATTTGGTAAAAAGCATATAAAATTATATAAGGCTATTTACATTGTTATTGTTTTTATCGGCTGCATAAACCCACCAAAAATAATCTGGGAATTTGCGGATATCTGCAACGGACTTATGGCGATTCCAAACCTGTTTGCAATAAACTGTTTGGGAAAAGAGGTGGAGTATCCACAATAAAAAACGCCCTCTCTCGAGGACGTTTTTCTTAATATTTATCTTTTATTTTCTTTGCATTTGAATATGCACTTGTGGTTTTGCTGTAGTAGGCTTTTACTTTATAGGTATAGGTTCTACCCTTCTTTGCAGATTTATCGAGGTAAGTTTTTTTGCTTTGACCCTTTACTGTTGCTATTTTCTTGTAGCTACCATCTGCTGTTTTACGGTAAACATAATAACCACTTGCACCTTTAACAGTTCCCCATTTTGCAGTTATGCCTTTTTTACTGCTTTTCACACTCGAAAGCTTCGGGTTATCAAGGTAATAGCGAGAAACCTCTGTATAATAGCTTGTATAAGAACCGCTGTATGCAACTACTTTATAAGTATACTTTGTACCGCTTTTTGCATTTTCGTCTGTATAATAGGACCTTGTTGAGCCTTTTACTGTTGCAATTCTTTTATATGAGCCTTTTTCTGTTTTTCTGTAAATTCTATAGCCTGAACAGCTTGAAATGGGCTTCCATTCAATTTTTACACCATAATCGGTGTTTGTTGCACTTTCGGTTATAACCTTTGAAAGACGTTTACAGGTTATGCCCTTTTCACTATAAAAGCCTTTAACATCATCACTGACAGGAACAACTGTATATGTGTAGGTGGTTCCTGATTTTGCAGTTTTATCAATATAATTATCAACATTATCTGTTTCAGCTATTTTTGTCCAGCTTGTTGATTTTGTTTTTCTGCCGATGATGTAACCATTTGCACCTTTAACCTTGGACCAGGTAATTTTAATACCTTTGGTTGCATTAGTCGCGGTTTTCAATTTGGGAATAGAAAGGTATAAAGAGCTTACACCATCATAATCGCAACCACTTTCATTAACACCGCTGTATGCTTTTACTGTATATGAATAGGTTTCTCCACTTTTAACAGATGTATCTTCGTAGGATTTAACCTTACCCTTCAAATCAGCAATTTCTTCCCAATCGGTATTTTCTGTTTTACGATAAAGAATATAGCCCTCTCCACCGGAAACGGTTTTCCATTTAACGTTTATTCCCTTTGCGGTCAACTCAGCACTAACGAGTTCAGGAGTTTTAAGGTTTGTATATTCTAATTCCACAGTTTTATCAAAAGAGCTTCTGATATTATCCTTTACTGCAACAACGGCATAAGTATATACATAAGGAGCATAAACATCCAAATCACAGTAAACTGCCTCTTCATCGATGCCAACTTCTGCAATTTTCTTAAATTCTCTGTCATCGTATTTTCTGTAAATTTCGTAGCTTTGTGCATCGTCAGTTTTTTCCCAGAAAAGAGTTATACCGACCTTATCCGTATACGCATCAGTAATAGAAGGTTGTTCGGGAGTAATATCAGTAAATCTGAATCCATTATCATTTGCATATTCTTCAGCTTCTGTTCCGCTTTTACCGAAAATTTCGAAATCCTCGTCTTTTACAAATTCAATATCATCTGCACTGTAATAACCAAATGCATGGTCGCTGATGATTCTGACGGTATCTGGAATTATAACACTCTTAATACCTGTGCAATGGAACGCAGCACCATCAATCCGGTAAAGACCTGTAGGTAACTCTATCTCTGTAAGAGAAGGACAATTACTAAAAGCATTTTCCTCAATTTGTTCAAGATTTTTAGGAAGCTTTATTTCTTTAAGATTTTCGCAACCATAGAAACATGTTTCAGGAATTTCTTTAATATTATCGGAAAGTGTTATTGTTTCTATATCAGAGAAAGTAAACACGCTACCGGAAAAACGTTCTACAGTTTCAGGAACTTCAAGAGTTTTCACCTTTGAATTTCTGAAAGAGTCGCCACCGATTACTTTAAGATTTTCGGGAAGCTGATTTATTTCTGTTTTTGCTTCAGGCACTTTTACAAGCTCCCGGCAATTATCACCATAAAGAACACCGTCAATAGAGGTAAAATGGCCACCCTCTTCGCAAATAATGTCGGTTAAATTGGGTGCACCTGTAAATGCTGCGGGACTGATTTCTTCAACAGTTGCAGGAATATAAACAGTTTTAACATTTGAATTTTCGAAAAGGAATCTTTCCAATTCAATAACCTTGTAACCCTTTATTTGTGAAGGAATAATAACTTCATCAGAATAAGGATTGTCGGTATATGATTCAAGTGAAATTTCAGTATCACCAATGTGGCAATATGTGAAAAATGAACTGAAATCATTAACATCAATAAATCTGATGTCATTCTGCTCAGCATATTTTTGTGCGGCTGAACCTGAACTACCCAGAATTTTCACATCGGGAATCTTTGAAAGCTCAATATCCAATACTTCGTCACAATAATAACCGAGTGCATATTCATCTATTTCCCTCATAGTATCAGGAATTTCTATATCTGTGTATGACTCGCACCCATAAAATGCCATAGGTCCAATATAAAAAGCATTTTTATAATCAACCTCTTTAAGGTTTTCACAGCCATAAAAAGCACTTGGGCAAATTATATCAACAGTTGAAGCCAACTCAACGCTTTCAAGGTTTTCGGCATTCAAAAATGCATATTGACCTATATCTTTTAGACCTTCGCCAACAACAAGCTTAGTAAAGTTATAGTCAAGCCACTCAGGAGCAAATTCAAATTCACCCATATGACCTCGTCCGTTTATTGTTAGAGTACCGCCATCTTCAGAAAGCTCCCAATACACAGGGAATCCGTCAATTGCATAGGCAACACCTGATGCAAAGGGCTCATCAACCGCTGATGCTGTAACAGAAAATGTTGTTATCAACATCACCAAAGCGAGAGTTAAAGAAATCAATTTTTTCATAATTGTTCCTCCAGAATAAATTTATATTTTTATTATACAATACCAATAAAGAAAATTCAACACAAAAAGAACACCCTGCAGCAAAAAAACTACAGGGTTAGACACCTAAATATTATAAATAATTAAGCCTCTGCTTCTTTTTTCTTGCTGAAGCACTCACTGCAATAAACAGGGCGATCTTCACGGGGTTTGAAGTAAACTTCTGCAACGCCACCGCATTCAGCACAAACTGTTGTGAATTTTTCACGTTCGCCTC
>JAZNHK010000223.1:0-2194 GCA_045576915.1 Acutalibacteraceae bacterium | reverse complement strand
AGTATCAATTCCATAAAATTCTTTACAAAGTGGTGCAGTACGAACAGCAAGTCTGCCTGTTCCCACACCGATTTCAAGAATAGTCTTTTCCTTTGATAACTGCATTTTATCAATAAACTCCTGTCCATCCCACTTATCCATATATGCCTTAAGCGGTTCAGGGTCGTGAACAGGGTCATTACCTTCGTTTATTAAAATATCATAATGCTTTGCGATTGGATTAACCTCATAAACATAAGTCATAGCGTCACCGTCTTCGTGGGTGTGGTGATACTTAAACCCTGCTTTTTCGAAGGCTTTTTGTGATGCGATATTGCTTGGAAAAATTATAGCCTCAGCCTTTTCAATATCAATACCGATTATAATTTTTGAATTCTCAAGAAGCTCTTTAATAGCCTTTGAACCCATACCCTGACCACGCTTTTCGGGAGCGACAAGGGTTTCCATAATGGTAACTACACCCTCGTGCATACCGAACTCTATTACAGCAAATGGAATTTCATTTTCAAAAACCACCTTGCACCAAAAGTTTTCACCGACAGTATTGTAATCCTCGTTAGCCCAATATTCATATTCCTGACGAAAACCATCATCCATACCTGTCATTCTGACAGCATATTCATCAAGCCAGTTTTCAACATATCCCATAGTTTCAGGGGTGTAATCTATCCAAGTAAAAATCATATTATTTTTTCACTTTCTATTAATACTACCACAATTTTACCATTGATATAAAAGAAATGCAACCCGAGAACTTGTATCTCAAGTTGAATTATAATTCATTCTTTTCTTTGTTTAGTGCAGTAAAATTTTTTGCACTCGACTTCCGGGTATTTTCAAGTTAATATCCGAAGATATTCTTGGATGTTTTTGTTATCGGTTTCAATTCATTTTGAAAACAATTTGTTTTATTTTGCGATTTTTTTAACTACCACATCTTTTAAGAGCACCGATAGAATTATAAAAGTGTACGGAGTATAAAAAACATGTTCACAGACTCTTCACTGCAACAGTATTTTCACTGTTGCTTTTTGTCTATCATAGTGATACAATATTGCGGACATTGATAAAGAGGTATGTTTATGAAAATTTTAAAGTTATTTCCCGGAGTTATATTATCAGCTCTGATTGCTGTTTTTGCAATGTGGGTTGAAAGCTTGCTCCCCGTTCATTTAATAGGTTCTGCAGTTATTGCCATGTTTGTTGGTATGTTTTTGAACCATTTCATTAAATCAACTGACATTTTTGCCGGTGGTATTAAATTCACCTCAAAAAAACTCCTCAAATTCGCTATTATACTTTTAGGATTATCACTTAATATTACAACTGTTTTACAGGTTGGAAAAATGTCACTCACCGTTATGATTTTCACCTTGTTGACTTGCTTTGGTGGTGGATATTTTGTAGGCAGAGCATTGAGCCTTAACTGGAAGCTTTCAAACCTTATTTCAGCAGGAACAGGAATTTGCGGAGGCTCAGCAATAGCTGCTATTTCGTCTGTAATTGATGCCGATGACGATGATGTTGCTTATGCTATGTCTGCCACATTCCTTTTTGATATGGCAATGATTGTCCTTTTCCCTATTATGGGCAGAGCAATCGGAATGACTGACGAAGCCTTTGGCATATGGGCAGGCACAGCTGTTAACGATACTTCATCTGTTGTTGCAACAGGTTATGCTTTTTCAGAGGCTGCCGGTGATTTTTCAACAATGGTAAAACTCACAAGAACGCTTTCCATTATTCCTACGGTTATAGCTTTCGCCTTAATTCAGCTTCGGCTTAAAAAGAAAGAAGCCGAAAAAAACAGTGAAAATGCAGATAGCTTAAAAGCGAATTTCAGCATTAAAAAAATCTTTCCTTGGTTTATACTTGGGTTTGTTGCAATGTCAGTTGTTGCAAGTATTTTTGAAATTCCCGCAGAGCTTGTTTCAGGCACAAAAGCTGTAAGCAAATTCTTTATGGTCAGCGCTCTTGCAGCAATAGGACTCAACACTTCATTTTCGAGCTTCAAGAAATCCGGAATACGCCCTATGATTCACGGTTTTATAATTTCAGTACTCGTTGTCATCGTTGCCTTGCTTGTTGAAATTGCAATGGGTATTGTATAAAATATAATAAAGCACTTATAAGCAACAGTACATCGAACCACCAATTTTACAGTGGTAAAAAATAATAAACCAATAAAAAGAGC
>JAZNHK010000222.1:0-18443 GCA_045576915.1 Acutalibacteraceae bacterium | reverse complement strand
TACGATAGACGTCGCAGACTTGCTTATGTTTTCGTATGCATATGTGTTGTTTTTGGTGTTCTTGTTTTCTTGCCGCAGATAACACAGTTCTTGAACTATACCTTTGAAAGATTATTTAAAGTACTCAACGATTTCCTGCTTGGCGGTGATGATACAGAAACACGAGTTCGTCATTATGCCAGAGGTATTGAAGATTTCTTTAATCATCCAATTTTTGGCACGGGGCTTGGAAATATGACCAACAGAGATATATTCAAGAATAAGCCCGGTTCACTTTGCTGGTATCACTGCGAACCCATACAGATTGCAGGTAGCTTTGGTATAGTGGGAATTGTTGCTTTCGTTTACCAATTCATAAAGCGAAATCTTTTAATTTGGAAGCACGCAACACTTTTCAATATGACAATTTTCCTTTCTTATATCAGTCTGGAGCTTATGTCCCTGGTAAATCCCGGTATTTTCTGTCCTATGCCTTACCTTTTACTTGTGATAATTTATATGATTGTTGTTGAAAAATGCAATGATAATGAACCGCAGATAAACGTTCCGATTTTAAAGAAATTCCGAGATAAAAGAAAAGCAAAAAAAGAATTACTTACCAAATAAAACATCAAGTAGCTACCGGTCGCCAGCTACCAGTATTGTAACAACAACTTTACTCTTCTTTTACTTTTCATAAATCATAAAAAATCAAAACAAATTTCTAATAAGATATAGAATATTCGGAATATAAAAGTTAACGATGGTATCATCTCTTGAAAGAAATGATACCATCGTTTGTTTTTTATATATTTAGGATTATAGTTTGGTATAGACAATCCTGTACCTTACGGCTATCGCTCTAATATATCGTTCACTATCAGCTAATTGCTAACCGATATTTGCTATCTATTGGTGGCTGGCGACCATAGGCTAACAGTTATTTTGTGATTTCTATTTTTTCTGACAATCTTATATTGCTTGAAGCAGAGCCAACCATAATTTCAAATTCGCCGTCTTCAACAACCCATTCCATATCTTTGTTGAGCAATCTGAAGGATTCAAAATCAAGCTTAAATTCAACAGTTTTGCTTTCACCTGCTTTAAGGCTTATTCGCTCAAAGCCCTTAAGCAATTTAAGCGGTGTTACAACGGAAGATACAATATCGTTTACATAAAGCTGAGCAACCTCGTCGCCATCAACTTCACCGATATTTTTAACCTCAAATGTAACTGTATAATCTGTTCTACCCTGTTTTTCAATTTTAAGATTGCTGTATTCAAATTCTGTATAAGAAAGTCCGTAACCAAAAGCATATCTTGGACCTCTTTCGCCTTCAAACATCATTTCTGTATGGTTGGGAAGAATTGAATAATAGCAAGGAATTCTGTTGGAATCTGCAGGGAATGAAACAGGTGCTCGACCTGCAGGATTATTTTCACCTAAAAGAGTTTCAATAATTGCTTTTGCACCAAATTCGCCACCGAACCAGGATACAAGAATAGCATTTGAAACCTTAACTTCCTCTGTTAAATCAATTGCTCTACCATTTTCGAAAACAAGAATTAAGGGTTTACCTGTTTTTGCAACTTCAAGAATAAGCTCTCTCTGTTTACCGGGCAATTTCAAATCAGAACGGTCGTGACCCTCACCACTTGTAAAGTTATTGTCACCGCCAACGAAAATCACAAGGTCGCTTTGCTGTGCAACTTTAACTGCGTCTTCAATGCTACCGTTTTCATCCTCGTCATATACCTCAATAAGGTGGGGCTGACCATCTTCCATATCAACTGCTTCAACGCCTTTCGGAATACCACAGCCTGAGCTCTGAAGAACTGTTACTTCATCGCCTAAAGCATTTTTTAATTCTTCATAAACGGATTTGACTGTATAACCATAAGGGACAGAAGAATAACCGCCCACTCTCTGCCTTGCAGAAGAAGGACCTACAACCGCAATTGTCTTATATTCTTTTTTAAGAGGTAAAATACCATCATTTTCAAGGAGAGTCATAGCCTGACGGGCACCCTCAAGAGCCACATTCTTATGCTCATCACACCGGATAACATCTTTATAATGCTCTTCATCTGTATAGGGATTTTCAAATAATCCAAGCTCAAACTTAACTTTAAGAACGTTCTTTACAGAATTGTTTATAAGCTCTTCAGAAACTCTACCCTCTTTAATAAGATTTAAAAGAGTGCTTTCCCAGAATTCAGGTGTATAATCAAGGCAACCCTGCATATCAAGACCTGCGTTGATTGAATCACAGATTGCGTCAACATGGTTTGCAGCAGTTCTGTGAGCAGTAACAAGTCTTGTTATTGAACCCCAGTCTGCACGGACATAGCCTTTAAGACCATATCTGCCACGGAGAATATCGGTAAGATAATATTTTGAGCTGGCAACAACCTCGCCATCAATACAGTTATAGCAGGACATAACATTGTAAGCACCTGCTTTTGTGATTGCTTTTTCAAAAACAGGAAGATAGCACTGTTCAATTTCTCTTTTACCAACTCTTGCATTTGCACAGTTGATACCGTTTTCAGGCATACCGTGAGTGCAATAGTGTTTGGGTTCGGTTAAAACTGCATCGTTTCTGGCAAACTCACCATTCTTTTGCTCACCGGTGATAATGGAATAGCCCATTTCGGAGCAGAGATATGTATCTTCACCGAAGGTTTCTTCAACTCGACCCCAACGAGGCTCTCTTGCAACATCGAGATTCGGAGCAAGAATTTCCTGCATACCCAAAGCACGTGTTTCTGCACCGATAGCCTTACCTGTTTTATTTACAAGTTCTCTGTTGAAGCTGGCACCAAGCCCTAAAGGAACAGGAAATATTGTTGCTCCGGGGAAGGATATTCCGTGGAGTGCTTCACCGGTAAAAATGCAAGGAATACCCAATCTTGTTTTCTCTACAAGATATTTCTGGAATTTGTTAAAAACTGCGGGAATAGTATAGGAATCGTGAATAAAGCCGATACCTCTGTCACCTACGGTTTTCTCAAATTTTTCATATTCCACATCTGAAGATTCGTGAATACAGCAATGATTCAATGTACTGGGAACGGTTGCATATTCAACACCACGAAGAATATCAATTTGTGCAACCTTTTCTTCTAAAGTCATTAAAGCGAGTAAAGCTTCTGCTCTTTCCTCGGGAGAAAGAGCAGGGTTTTTATATTTATAATCCATAAAGCACCTATTATTTCTTAATTTTCATTGATATATCAAAAGCAGTAACAGAATGAGTAAGGGCACCGATTGAAAGAATATCAACGCCTAACTCTGCAACGCTTTTAAGTCTTTCCTTAGTAAGGTTTCCTGAAGCCTCAAGAAGAGCTTTTCCGTCAACGATTTCAACTGCCTGTTTCATTGTTTCATTATCCATATTATCAAGCATAATAATATCTGCACCAACTGCAACTGCTTCCTCAACCTCAGCAAGAGTTCTTGTTTCAACCTCAATTTTTACTGTGTGACCGATTTTCTCGCGAAGTGCCATAACTGCAGCAGTAATACCGCCTTTGGCATCAATATGGTTATCCTTAAGCATAGCACAGTCGGAAAGATTGTATCTGTGATTTCTTCCGCCACCGCAGGTTACTGCATATTTCTGAATCGAGCGAAGACCGGGAAGAGTTTTTCTGGTATCTGCAATTGTTGCCTTTGTACCCTCAGTCTGCTTAACACATTCATTTGTAAGAGTTGCTATTCCGCTCATATGCTGAATAAGGTTAAGTGCTGTTCTTTCGCCCTTGAGCATCTTAACGGTTTTACCCTTGAATTCTGCAATAAGGTCACCATTTTTTACTACATCCCCATCTTTTTTGTGAAGAGTATATGTGAAAGTATCGTCAAGAAGCTGGAATACTCTCATTGCAACATCTGCTCCGCAAAGCACACCATCTGCCTTGGCAACAAAATAAGCCTCGCTAACAGCATCCTCATAGAGAAGATAGTCTGTTGCCACGTCAATATAGTTAATATCCTCTGTAATTGCATTTTTGATTAAATCATCAATATAAAACTGTGGTAAAATCATTTGTCGACCTCCTGAAGAATTATATAGGCAACAGTTGCAAGGGAAAGTGCCTCGCAATAATCTGCAGTTACTGCAAATTTTCCGTTTTTAAGCCTGTTAAGTATAGTTTCAATTCGTTTTTTTGCTTGGGGAATTGCACCCTCATCGGGAATAACAAAATATGCCCTTTGCATAATATCGCGTATTTCCGTCCTTGTTCCTTTGGGAAGAGGTGCACCTGTTCTGTCAGGCTCACTTTCATCGGGAACATTCACTTTATAAAAACCTGCCTTAATACATTGGGTTATATCTTCCGCTGCTTTTCTGCCAAAAACAAGAGCCTCTAACAATGAGTTACTCGCAAGACGGTTTTTCCCGTGAACACCTGTGCAAGCACATTCACCTGCCGCATAAAGCCTTGGAAGCGTTGTTCTTGCGTTCAAATCAACCTCAATGCCGCCCATCAGATAATGCTGACAGGGAAAAACAGGAATTAAATCCTTGGAAATATCAACACCCTGACTTAGGCACCCTGCATAAATACCGGGGAAACGTTTTTTCAGATATTCTTCCCCTTTATAGCGGATATCCAAATAGAAATTATTACTGCCAAGTCGCCTTGATTCCATAATAACCGAACGGGAAACAACATCTCTGGGTGCAAGTTCAAGTCGGCTGTCATATCTGTCCATAAAGCGTTCTTTGTTGCAGTTAAGAAGATATGCACCCTCGCCTCTTACAGCCTCACTTATAAGAAACTGCTCTCTGTTTGCTCCATTGAATGCGGTGGGATGGAACTGAACGTAGCTTAAATTCTTGATTGCTGCACCCATCTCATAGGCAAGGCGGATACCGTCACCGGTTGCAACTGATGGATTGGTTGTGTATTTATAAACACGACCTATACCACCTGAAGCTAAAAGCACAAAATCTGCATAAATGGTTTTGTATTCATCGCCACTCATAACTTCAACCTTAAAGCCGTTTTTTATCCTGCTCATTGTGGTTATCATTGTTTCGTCGCAAAGAGTGACATTCGGAAGCTTTTCTACTGCAAGAACCAGCTTGTCCACCATTTCCTTACCTGAGGTATCTTTATGATGAACAATTCTTCTTCTGCAATGCCCCCCCTCAAGAGTTTTAATAAGCTCACCATTTTCATCACGGTCATATTCAACGCCGTATTCAATAGTTTTGAGGACATCTGCAGGACCCTCTTCAACAAGTTGAGTTACCGCATCAACATCATTTTCTCTTGAACCTGCAATCAAAGTATCCTCAATATGCAAATCGTAGCTATCGTTTTCCAGATCAAGCACACAGGCAACGCCACCCTGAGCAAGGGAGCTGTTGGATTGATGACGTTCCTTTTTGGAAAGCATAAGAACATCAATATCCGGGGGAAAGTTAAGCGAAGCATAAAGCCCTGCAAGACCGCTACCTACAATAACTACACTATAGTGTTTTTTTAATTCGGAAAGATTCATATTCTTACCCCAATTCAAGCATTCGATTTATGCTTTTAAGCGCTTTTTTCCTTAATTCCTCGTCTAACTCTACCTTTTCGCAACCCTCACCAATAATTGCTTTATAAACATCCTCGAGAGTGATTTTTTTCATATCTTCACAACAGAGTTTTTCGGGTGCTAACTGAATAAATCTTTCACCATTTTCTTCGTTAATGGCAAGATAATCCACAACTCCACGCTCTGTTCCTATAATAACCTTACCCTTCTGGGCTTTGGCATAGCTTATAATTTCACTTGTTGCACCAACCATATCAGCAAGTTCAACAACCTCTTTTGGGGATTCGGGGTGAACAGCAAAAACTGCATCAGGATGCTCCGCTTTGCATTTAATTACATCTTCTTTTGTAAGCTGTGCATGAACAGGGCAATACCCATCCCAGAGAATAAATTTCTTTTCGGGAACACTTTTTTGAACAAAAGAGCCTAAATGCTGATCGGGAATGAAAAGTATTTCCTCTCCGTCAAGCTTTTTAACTATTTTTATTGCAGAAGAGCTGGTAACGCAAACATCACATTCTGCTTTTAATGCGGCAGTTGTATTGATATATGCTACTACCTCTGTTTTAGGATTCTCTTCCTTGAACTTTCTGACTCTTTCAGGTGAAATCTGCTCTGCCATGGGACAGGTTGCTGTAGCCACAGGAAGAATTGTTTCAGTTTCGGGAGAAAGGATTTTAACACTTTCCGCCATAAAGCGAACACCGCACATCACAACTCTTTTTGCTTTAAGCTCTGTAGCCTTTTTGCTCAAAAAGAAACTGTCTCCCGTAACATCCGCAATATCAATTATATCAGGCTCCTGATATGTGTGGGCAAGAATAACGGTACCCGTTTTCTCTTTTGCTTCAATTATTTTATTCTTTAGTTCTTGTGTGTTCATTACATCACCCCTATAGATTTGTAATCAAACTATATCAGTTTAATTATACCACTATTTTGTGACTTGGCAATATAAAAAATTCTAAAAAAAGTCTTTAATTATATCTTGTTTATGGTAATATCACAGAACTTATTGTTAAATATTTATTTTTGTTGCAAATGAATGATTTTTAGGTTATTATTGTAAAGATATTGTTATTAAAAACAAACTGGAGGTTTTGTGATGAACAGTTACCTTGAAAAAGATTTTGAACTTCTCAAAAATGCTGATAGCGAGCTTTTTGAGGCATTTGAAAAAGAGCAGGTTCGCCAGAGCAGAAATATTGAGCTTATTGCAAGTGAAAACTACACTTCTGCTGCAGTTATGGCTGCAAGCGGTAGCATCTTTACAAACAAATATGCAGAAGGTTATCCTTCACGCAGATACTATGGCGGTTGCGAATACGTTGATATTGCAGAGGATATGGCTATCGACAGACTTAAAAAGCTTTTCGGTTGCGAATATGCAAACGTTCAGCCCCATTCAGGCTCTCAGGCAAACTTTGCAGTTTATTTTGCACTTCTTCAGCCCGGTGATACAGTTCTCGGTATGAGCCTTGCAGACGGTGGCCACCTTACTCACGGCTCACCTGTTAATGTAAGCGGTTCTTACTTCAACTTCCAGAGCTATGGTGTTGATGAAAAAGGCTTCCTTGACTACAACGCTCTTGAAGAGAAAGCAAAAGAATGCAAACCCAAGCTTATTGTTGCAGGTGCATCAGCTTATTCAAGAACTATCGACTTCAAACGAATCCGTGAAATTGCGGATTCAGTAGATGCACTCTTTATGGTAGATATGGCTCATATTGCAGGTCTTGTGGCTGCTGATATGCATCCCTCTCCCGTACCTTATGCACACGTTGTAACATCCACAACTCATAAAACTCTCCGTGGACCCAGAGGCGGTATCATTCTCACAAACGATGAGGAAATCGCAAAGAAAGTTAATAAAGCTATTTTCCCCGGTATTCAGGGTGGTCCTCTTATGCACATTATTGCTGCTAAAGCAGTTTGCTTCGGCGAGGCACTTAAGCCTGAATTCAAGGAATACGGTAAAAAGGTTATTTCCAACTGCAAGGCTCTTGAAAATGCACTTATTGCACAGGGTGTTGACATTGTTTCAGGCGGCTCCGATAATCACCTTTTACTCCTTGATTTAAGAAGCCTTGGTATTACCGGTAAAGAGCTTGAACATCATCTTGACGAAGTTCACATTACAGTTAACAAAAACGCTATCCCAAATGACCCTGAAAAGCCCTTTGTTACAAGTGGTATCCGAATTGGTACCGCTGCAGTTACAACAAGAGGCTTTGAGGCACAGGACATGATTGATATTGCAGAATATATCAAGCTCGCAGCAACAGATTTCGAAAACAGTAAAGACTACATCATCAAAAACGTCGCAAGAATCTGTGATAAATACCCCCTCTACATTGACTAAAATTTTTCGGCAACTCTTTCGCGAGTTGCCGATTTTCTATTGACAGTAAAACTATCGGAATATATACTTGTTTCATAGGCAGGTGTTATCTATGAGTGATAAAAAATTATATATTTTAACCTATGAACATGGTGGTTATGTTCTTTGGAAAGACCAGGTCAAACCTCGTTTAAAAACGCTTTTTGACTGGTTAGAAAAATACCCCACCCTAAAAATCGGTCTTGATTATGAATCTTTTACCTTTGACGAATTTTCAAAGGAAGACCCGGAGGTAGTTGAACTTACAAAAAAACTCCTTGAAAAATACCCTGACCGCGTTGGTTTGGGTGCCACTACATACGGTCAACCATTGGCACTTACCATTTCTGAAGAATCCAATGCTCGCCAGCTTCTTTATGCTGTAAGAACAAATCTTGATTATTTCGGCAAAACTCCATCAGTTTATGCTATTTCAGAATTTGCTCTTCATAACCAGACACCTCAGTTAATTTCAAAATGCGGTTATGATGCTGCTATTTTACGTTCTCACGTTATGGGCTATGGCTATCCCAGAACCTTTGATTGTGCGTGGGGTAAATGGATTGGTAAGGACGGGACATCAATTCCTGCTGTTCCTACCTACGAAAAGCAAGGTCGTGGCTTCAACTGCACAACCGTTGATAACTGGATTTTTTCCCGTTGGCCAGTTGACTCCGAGTTATATTCTCCTGAAGATTTTGAAAAGATGTTTGAAAAATATGAACCTCTTTTAGCTTCAAGATATGACGACTTGACCCAACCTATCGAATCGGTTATAGCCCACACCCAGAAAAAAGAAAATCATCAATATATTCTCCTTGAAGAAATACCCGAAATATATGGCGAAGCAGTTGAAGAAATGCCCACCACTGACAACGATTTTCACGTACAGATGCCTTGGGGTTATTGCGGTAATGAAATTTTCAATGGTTGCCGTCAGGGTGAGGTCGAAGCTGTTCAGGGCGAAAAGCTCAATTCCCTTTCTGTTTTATTGGGTGGTAAATCACTTCAGGAAAAATCTGAATACGCCTGGAAATATATTCTTGCTGCCGAGCACCACGATGTTACAATTTGCGGTCTTCTTGACCTTTCCAGAAGATTTATTCCAACTTCTCTTGAAGCATCCAAATTTGTAAAAGAGGAATCATTGAAGTATATTACCTCAAAATTTGCTCATAAAAACGGCGAAAGTCTGTTTGTTGCAAACAACCACTCCTTCCCAATCAACGAATGGATTGAAATTGCTGTCGAAAAAGATTATTCTGTTTTTGATGATGATAAAAAACTGCAATCTGAAATTATCAATAATCAAAACGGAAAGCTTTTGAGAGTATATGCAGAGCTTCCTCCGTTTACTGCAAAAAGCTTCACTCTTACGGAAGGAAAAACAGAGTCTACCGCTCTTTTCAATTGGTCTGAAAATGATGGTGTTCTCACCACACCAAACTACGAAATCAAACTTACAGCAACAGGTATTGCATACATCAAAGATGTCAATACAGGGAAAATGTTGTGTAATAACGGAGACGGAGAGCTTTTAAGAGGCTTTATTAATGATGTTGATTGCCTTTCTACGGGTACTTGGGAAATAACACTTTCTTCCTTGTGTGCAATTGCCACCCACAAAGGCAAATTAGGTTCAATTCCATACGAATTCCAAATGAAATTTAACGGAAATCAAAAGAGAATTGATTGCAAAACAAAATTTGAATTAAATAACGAGAAAGTAGGTCGCACAGATATTACCCACGGCAAACCAGCTCCTCTTACAGTAAACGGACACCATCATGAGGATAAAATCTGCTTCGTGATAAATCCTTGTCTTGAAAAAGACAGAAAAATGTTCCGTGATTTGCCCTATTCAATTTCAGAATGGAACGGAGCTTTAAGAAAAACCGAAGAATACTGGTATCCTGATGACAGAATTATTCTCGATAAAGAAGTAAGTGCTCAGGAATCTTTTGCCGCAACAACCTATTATCATGGTATTTATTGGGTATCGCTGAAAGACAAAGAAAACGGCATTGCAATTTTCAATAAAGGCTGTATGGGTGCTGCGGTTTCGGGAAACAGAGTTCATATTCCTCTTATTTATTCAAACGAATATCTTTGCGGAGACCGAATCCTCAACGGAGTTTTTGAAAACGAATTTTCTGTTTTCCCCTTTGAAAGCACTCTTTCCGAAACTGAGCTTCACAAGAAGGCTACATCTTATGCTTATGCTCCCTCAACAGCTCTTTTGCCGGAAGGTAATGGTCAATTAACTGATTTTACCTACGCTGATATACAATCCCAAAAAGGAAACGTTATTTTAACAGCTCTTTACCCTGAACAGAATCATATTCTGGCTCGTTTTTGTAACTTATCTGACGAAAATGAAGCTGTTATATTCAATATAAAAAATAACACTGTAACCTTTGAAACAGATTTACTGGGTAACGAAACAAACGCAATAGAAAATAACGTACTATCATTCAAACCCTGGGAAATTAAAACAATTAAAATTGAAAAATAACCTTTTTTCATTCCCAACAAGTGGGTATATCATATATAAAAGTCATTTGAACTCCAAGGTTACAATTCAGCCCTAAATTATTACAAATCACAAAATTCTATTGCTTTAGAGCATAGTTTGTGATAGTTTTAAATTGACCACAAAAATATAAAGGAGTGGAAAATATGAAAAAGTTTTTAAGTATAATTCTGGCGGTGCTGATGATTTTCTCTGTTATGGCTCCCCTGACGGTATTTGCTGAAAACGGACCGTATCCCTTTGACCCTGACAACGAGGAAATAAACCTTGAGGAATTTTCTGCTTTAGGTATAATTGATGCCGAAACCTATAATATGGCTGTTTTATACCCTGTTACAGATATGTTTACACCTGAAGGTGTTTTTGCAGGTGTATCGTACAATCTGGAAACAAACACCCTCACACTCAATAATGTAATATGCAAAACAGCTGTAATTTCCGCAACCGAAATGGGCGATGATTTCAAAATTGAGCTTATCGGTTACAATGAGCTTGGAGGTATTGCCTCTGAGGGTAATCAACGCGGTGCTTCAATTACTATTATTGGTAATGGTGAGCTTGTTCTCAACAGAACAGGTGAACTCTGCGGTATTGAGGTTATGGCAGGCTATACGGCTTCTAGCGTAACCATTGAAGATACAGCGAAAGTTAAAATTTACAGCTATCCCGAAAAAGAAATGAATGCAATTGCAATATATCAATCAGCAATACAAGACCCTGCGCAGCTTATTGTTCTTGGAGAAAAAGCAGTTTACAGCACACCCGTTGTAAACAACTATATCCTCGATATTTATGAACAAGCAGAAGTATACGAAATAAGTGCAAACAACCTCGATTTCTTTGATGCAGGTTTTGTAAAAGATGGCGTTTATTATGTGGGTCTTGAGGATTATGATTTAGACACCTTTGAGCCAACAGGTAAATATCAGCTTTATTCAGTTGAATATGATGCAGAATATGACCTTTATTTTGCAACAGAATATGCAAACGGTGAGCCCGTTTCTGTTAAAGGCTTTACCAAAGTTTCTGAATGGGATGCCATTTACGATGAAACCACAGGCTTTTATATCGGTTATACCTTCTTTGCTGAAGAAGGAGACGATTCCTATAAAGAAATTTTCTTCCCTACATACGCAGAGCTCTACGACCTTTGCGTTGATGAAAACGGAACAAAATACGCTTTCTATCAATACGATTATGAGTATGAAGATGAAGACGGGATTGAAGCAGGAACAGATATCTACGTTTATAATTTAATTGAACATCCCGTTTACGGACTTATTGCAATTGAAGATGAATCCCGAGAATCTCTTGACGGACTCACACCCATTAAAATTGGTGAAAGAAACCTCGCTGATGGTTATATTTCGTCCAATGTGGTTGTCAACAACGGCGGTTCTATAACTGAACCTAAAAAAATCAAAAACATTAAAGCATCCAACACAAACCAAGGTGTTAAAATCACTTGGGATGCTGATCCATCTGCAGAACAATACAGAGTTTACAGAAAAGCTGAAGGAAGTAAAAAATGGACAACACTTTCTACCTTTAAAGCTTCAAAAACATCTTTCATTGATAAAACTGCAAAAAGCGGAAAGAAATATACTTATACCGTAAAAGGTTTCAATTTTGTTGGTGAGGGTAAATCCAACTCAACAGGTGTTACTCATACATACTATGAAGCTCCCGATGTTGAAATAAAAAACACAACTAAAGGAGTTTACCTCAATTGGGCAAAGGTTGCAGGTGCAACTAAATACAGAATTTATCGTCAGACATCCGGTTCATCAAAATGGACTCTTATTGATACAGTAAAAGGCACATCCTTTACTGATAAAACTGCAAAAAGCGGAAAGAAATATTATTACCGCGTAAAAGCTGGAAAAGGCGACATTATGAGTGGCTACAATGTAGTCAGCAAATACTTCCTTTCCGCACCCGAACTCTCTTCTGTAAAGAACAAGTCTTCAGGCGTTAAGGTTGATTGGGATAAAGTAACCGGTGCAGAAGGCTACAAGGTTTACAGAAAATCCGGAAAAGGTAGTTTTAAATATATAGGCAAAACAGCCAAAACTGCTTATACAGATAAAACTGCAAAAGCAGGCACAACTTATACATACACAGTTAAAGCTTATAAGAGCAAAACCTATAGTTCTTATAACAAAACAGGCCTTAAGATTAAAGCGAAATAAAGCCAACTAAATAACATAAATAAGCCCTTCAACTCATCAAGGTTGAAGGGCTTTAATCTTTATTCTTTTTCTGTTGTTACTGTTTCTTCAGAAACTTCATTTTCTTTATCTTTTAATTTTTCAAATATGCGGTAATTTACCTTACCGATTTTGGTTGTGGGTAATGCATCTGTAAATTCAATTTCCTTGAACTGAGCATTTTTTGCAATATTGTTTTTGCAGAAATCTTTAATTTCCTTTTCAATTTCTGCAGTTCTCTGAACACCATTTTTAAGAACAATAACAGCTTTAGGTGCTTCCTCGCGAACCTTATCTTTAATACCAACAACAACGCTTGATGCAACATATTTGCATTTGTTAAGAATATTTTCAAGCTCTGTGGGATAAATATTATACCCGTTAGAGATAATCATTCTCTTAAGACGGGATGTGAAATGAAGAACACCATTTTCAAGGTAACCAAGATCACCTGTATGAAGCCATTGTGTTCCATCAGAGTGAGTTCTTATAGCATTGTCAGTTTCTTCCTTATCGTTAACATAGCCGAGCATAACAGTCGGACCATTAACGCAGATTTCACCAATTTCACCATCAGGGAGCTTTTCGTTTGTAACAGGGTCGCAAACTCTGATGTGAGTATCAGGATTAGGAATACCAATGTTATCAATATCCTCCGCACCATAAGCAGTAGCAGTAAAGAATGCAGTTGCTTCAGACAAACCATAACCGATTCTTATGTGTGCTTTTGAGCCACAAGAACGGAAATAATCAATAACTCTCGCTCTTAAATCATCACTTAAATAGTCGCCACCGCTGAGAATAACCTTAACACTCTTAAAACTATCCGGTCCAAGATTTTTGTTATTTGTAATTGCTTTGAGCATTGTGGGAACAGCAGGAACAATAGTGGGTTTTTTCTTCTTAATAGTTTCATTAAGCTTTTTGATATCAATTTTTGGAATAAGAATACATTTCATACCCAAACAAAGAGGCGCGTGAACTGCAACGCAAAGACCGAAACCATGGAAGATAGGGAGGGCGGACATCATAGATGCACCGGGTCTTGCTTCAGGACAAACTGCAAAACACTGAATTGCAAGAGAGTTAAAGCAAAGATTTGAAAGAACAATACCCTTTGATTTACCTGTTGTGCCACCGCTATAAATAAGAACTGCAGCATCATCTCTGTTTCTTTTAACAGATGGTGCAATTGTTCCCATACCTGAGACAAATTTTTTCCAGGTAATTGTATCAGAGCTGTATTTCATTTGTTTTCTGCTCTTAATATTATAAAGGGTTTTAAGAACAGTGGGCATACTCATACTTACTTCACAAACAACAACATTTTCAACACAAGCATCTTTAACCGTTTTGTAAGATACATCTGTTGTGAAAATAAGACTTGAATTTGTAAGTGAAACCGCATTTCTTATTTCGTTTGCATCGCTCAAAGGATGAATAACATTTGCAACCGCTCCGATTTTATTTATAGCATAAATAAGAAAAATTGCTTCGGGCATATTCGGCATACAAATTGTCACGCTTTCATCCTCAACAACACCCAATTTTTTGAGAGCATTTGCAACGATATTGATATTTTCGTCCATTGCTTCAAAACTGTAAACAGTATCAAAAAATTCAAGTGCATGAGCATCCGGTTGTTTATCTACCATCTCTTTGAGAAGCTCATAAATTGAACCCTCACGGTAGCACATATGCTCGGGCATATTGCCGTAATGCTGAAGCCATGTCTTTTCTTCAGCTGGTAAGTCTATTAAAGACATCGCTTTCATTGTTGAAAAATAATTACATTTTTTGCCCATTGGGACCTCTTTCTGTCCTCTTATTGAGGAAATTTTTATGTAAAAAACAATCTATGAACTTAACCAAAAATTCAAAATCGCATTTTTCCACTATTAGTGTAGTTTGATAATATAGGTTTTTTCCAACAAAGTCAAGCAAATTTGTAAAAAAACTCCATTTCAACGAAACATTAAACACCTGTTGAATTAAATGTTGAATTTCAGAAGATTTATGAATTAAATGTTAATAAATGAAGACAACAAAACAATGACACATATTATAACCACCAGTATGCTGCGTAATCTTCTTCTAATTGATTTCTATATATTCTACGATTACCTTCTTATTTTGAACACTGTATCCACATAGTACCCTCTACACCAAAATGTTCGTGAACCATACTTATACTTTAAATTTGCATATCGATCGAAAATCATCAGACTGATTTTACCCTAGAGATAGCCCATAAATTGTGCTCCCCTTATGTGAGTTGGAATACTTACATGCATATGTATGTGGTCTGCACATGCTTGTGCTTCTATTATTTCCACCCCTAAAGAGACCAACGAGAAAAGAGCCCACACAAAAGTGTGAGCTCTTTTTTGGTGCGTGAAAAGGGACTTGAATCCTCAAGAACTTACGTTCATATGAACCTGATGGTAACAAGACCTGGGTGATTCGCCACAAACCCAGTAGAATCAAGGGTTCTCAGCTTTTCAGTTTTTTAGGTTTCCAACCATCTGCATAATAATATAGAAAAATTGCTTTGTCAAGACAGATTTGGTGTTCCATATTTAACCTAAGACACTTACTTATTATCTTACTTGTTATCTTGAATATGGTTTTTAAACACATTTAATATTTCAGGTAGATTTAGTTGAATCTGTTGCCCTTTAGTGATATAATTATTTTAGCGAATCTCGTTTATACGAGGAGGTTTATTTAATGAATAATGAATTTGAGTTTATGCTTTATAAGGTCGATGATGAAGATATCAGCGTTAATGCCCTTGTAAAAGATGAAACTATATGGCTTACTCAGAAAGCAATGGCAGAGCTGTTTGGAATTGATAAATCGGGAATCAGCAGACACTTAAAAAACATTTTTGAAAGTGGTGAACTTAGCGAAGAAGTGGTTGTTGCAAAAATTGCAATACCCACTAAACACGGTGCAATTCCTGATAAAGAACAAAACTCAGTTACCAATTATTATAATTTAGATTCTATTATTTCCGTCGGTTACAGAATAGATTCCATTCGTGCCACACATTTCAGAATCTGGGCAACATCAGTCTTAAAGGAATACATAACCAAAGGCTTTGCTATGGATGATGAGAGATTGAAGCAGGGCAAAACCGCCTTTGGCAAGGATTATTTCCGTGAGCTTCTTGAAAGAGTACGCTCCATCCGAGCAAGCGAAAGACGAATCTGGCAACAAATTACAGACATTTATGCCGAATGCAGCATTGACTATGACCGAACTGCGCCTACCACAAAAGATTTCTACGCAATGGTGCAGAATAAGTTCCATTATGCAATTACCGGCAAAACAGGTGCAGAAATCGTATATAGTTCAGCTGACCATACCAAAGAAAATATGGGGCTTATCACTTGGAAAAATGCTCCCGATGGCAGAATATTGAAATCTGATGTCACCATAGCCAAGAATTACCTTGATGAAAAACAAATAAGACAGTTAGAACGTACTGTTACAGGTTACTTTGATTATATCGAAGACCTTATAGAGCGTGAAAACACTTTCACAATGGAACAGTTTGCCGAGAGTGTGAACGAGTTCCTTGAGTTCAGAAAATATGATATTTTACCTGACAAAGGAAGAATATCTCATAAGACCGCTGAGCAACACGCTTTTGCAGAGTACGATATTTTTAATCGCACACAGATTATATCTTCCGATTTTGATAAGGAAATCAAGAAATTAACTGAAAAGAACAATATGGCATAACTGTAAGCCGAATAAGAAGCGTTGTTGAGAGAACAAGGTAAACACCCTGTTCTCTCATTTTTCTTTTCTTGCCCATATGTCAAAAAATGTACCATAATAAACAAAGAGAAGAAAACGACCAAAAAGCCTTGCTTTAGCCGGAGCAAGCAGAGCAGTCGGCTATCCAACCACCGCAAATTACGGGCAGAAGCCCGAACCCACTTTATAAAATGAAGTTCACTCACCGAAATCAAAACACAGGAACTGCGAAAGCAGTTCCTGTGGAGATTTGTGTGTTATATTAGTTTTTTATGAGAGTAACATTATTATATGTTTTTCTTGTTTTTGAAATATATTGCAACCGAAGCAATAAATACAATAATAAAAACGCAAGATCCGATTATTATAAATACTGGCATAATATCACTAACACCGCTAGAAAAATTGCCTGTTCCTGATTGATAGCTAACTGACAGGGTTTCATCGTCAAAGATAAGATTTCTTTGTTGTAAGTTGTGTGCATTCAGGTCATCGCAGACATTTTCTGCTTTGAATTTTTCTGCATCTTCAAGATTTTTAAAGCGAAGTTCTTCCTCTTCTGCAGGCTTTGTTTCTACCATAATATAACCATTTCCGTTATATTCGAAAAAATCTTGCAATGGCTCAACATATAAAATGTATTCGTCCGTTTCTTCTGCGTAATCTTCATAAGTAACATAATATAATGTCTTTTTTCCTGACACATAGTCCTTAAGTTTGTAGTACTCCATTTCTGCTTCCTGTTCAGAGTCATACTGATAGCCCACACCATCTGGATAACTGTAAATGGAGTATTCTGAGGTTTCGTGCCATGCAAAGATAAAAGGAAGAAATAATGTAGCTAAAATAACAACAGTGAGAACAATCGAGGTAACTTTAATATGCTTTCTTCGATAATTTTTTTGTTCGGATGAAAGACCTATCTCTACAATCTCAAACTTTTTGTATAAAAATGAACGAATTAAATATACAATTATGCCACCAACAACAGTTGTTGCAGGTAATGCGGCAAAAAGGAACGATGGTGCATCAAGAAGAACATCGCATATAAGACCTAACAATGTTACTATTGCTAAAAAAGTAACAACGGTAATGTATTTTATACATTTTTGTGTATTGCCTTTAATCATTTCTTTTTCAATAATATCTTCATTGTGTAAACTGGATGTAAAATTATTAAAAGCAACCAGAGTGACAGCAATTGAAACACCGCACAAGAGCAACACAATCATATATCCAATCCATAAAACATTGTAATTATAAACAATATCACATATGGTATATGCTAACACGAGAGCTACGGCACCTAAAACAATTGAAACAATAGAATTATTTGTAAATTTAATCATTGTTTTTTCGACTAAATACTTAACTCTTTCTTCGCTTTTACTATCTATGCTTTCGTCGGAAGAAGCTTTTATTATCCGTTCTCCACGTAAAAGTTCATCAACTGAAACAGAATATAATTCCGCTATCACGGGAAGCATTGTTATTTCAGGATAACCTTCATTACACTCCCATTTGCTGATTGTTTTGTTTGATACATTTAATTTGTCAGCAACTTGCTGTTGAGTTAATCCGTTGGCTTTTCTTAATGCTGCCATAAAAGAACCCATAGTTTTCTTTTCCATAAAACACACTCCTTTGCTGTTTTCTTCGATTATATTCTCTAACAAAGAGATATGTTTTTCAACACATCATTAGTGGAATTTGTCTGCGATTCGTGGATTATGAGTTGTAAACATTTTGTATTAATTAAAATAAATCTTAACACAACTAATTATAGCATACAAAAATATAGGTTTTCAAGTTGAATACATACGCTTGAATTTTCTAAAACACATATGCTTGAATTTTTCTTAGACCAATAAAAAATGCCCAAAGCCTTGATATATAAGGCTTTGGGCAATATGGTGCGGGAAAAGGGACTTGAACCATCAAGAACTTACGTTCATATGAACCTGATGGTAACAAGACCTGGGTGATAAGCCGTAAACCCGGTAGAATCAAGGGTTC
>JAZNHK010000221.1:0-2470 GCA_045576915.1 Acutalibacteraceae bacterium | reverse complement strand
ATATTGTGTCTTGTGCTTGGTATTGCTATGTCGGTTGTGGGACTTTATTTTTATCACCCCCAATACCTTTGCTACGAATATACCCCGCTTTTGTTTATTCTTGGTGTAGTATCAGCCTTGGGATGCGGTTTGATTTCTGTTCCTATACATATTTCAAAAATCAATTCTAAAAAGCAGATTGTATTAAAAGCTTTTTTGGTTGCTTTATTCGTGGTATTAATAATCATAGGTCTTATGCTTCTTATAAATCTTGTTGCGGGAAATATGGAGCTTTATTCTGCAGTGATTTGTGTTTCTCTAACAGGAATTGTTACCGCAGTTCTTTCTTTTATTGCGGTTCTTAAGATGTTTAACAAGAAAATTGTAAGGGCAATTCTTTCATTTGCGGTAATATCTGGCTTGATTGCGGGCGGTTATTTATATGTAATACCTCAGGCTCGTGAGATTAAATATAGCGGATATATTGCTCCTGCTCCCGCAACAGGGTCGGTAACGGATACACAAGATATCAGTGAAATAACCGACGGTGATTTTTACGTAAGTTCAAAAGGTAGCGATAATAATAATGGTAGCAAAGAAGCTCCGTTTCTTACAATTGAAAAGGCAATTGAAGCTGTAAGAAAGACCGATAAATCAGGCAGAGATGGTATAACTGTTTGCATTGAGGGCGGTGAATATCGTGTTGATTCACTTGGATTCACAGAAAAGGATTCAGGTACAAAGGAATGTCCTATAACTTATTGCTCTTATAATGGTGAGGTTATAATTAACGGCGGTGTTACACTTTTAAGTGATGATTTTGAAAGTGTTAAAAACTATCCTGAATACGAAAAAAGACTTTCAGAAGATGCTCAGGAAAATGTTGTTGTAATTGATTTGACAAAGAAGCCATATTCTCTTACAAAAGACGATTGGGGCAAAATTTGTGCAATCGGTTCTTATCATACTGCAAACAGCTATGATGGTGATTATGTAGGTTCGCTTTATTGTGAACTTTTTGTTGACGATATAAGACAAACGCTTGCAAGATACCCAGATAACGATTATCTCTATACAGAAGAGGTTGTAAAAACAGGGTTAGGAAAAGAATCTGATGGTGCTCTCACAGAGGTCCAGAACTGGAGCGAAATCCGTAACCCTGAAAGTGATATTTATAGGGTTAATGCTGACCTTGCTAAAAAAATCAGCGGTTGGGAAAATCTCGATGAGGTATGGATGTTCGGGTTCTGGAAATATGACTGGGCAGATGCATCAACTCCTATCGGTAGCTTTAATGCTGAAACAAGCGAGCTTTCGCCAAAATTTGTAAGCCTTTACGGTACAAAAACGGATGCGCCTTATTATTTCTTCAATGTTTTTGAAGAGTTAACTACAGAGGGCGAATGGTATTTAGACAGAGAAAAGGGCTTGCTTTTCCTCTGGAAATCCGAGAAATTTGACAATGCCCAAATTGACCTTTCGTTGTCACTCAACCCTGTGGTGAATTCAACGGCAGATTATATTACATTTGACGGAATTACCTTTAAGGGTACAAGAGAAGATGGTGTTACTATAACAGGTGACAACAATAAGGTACAGAATTGTGTTATAAAAAACGTTGCGGGTAATGCACTTGTTATGACAGGTAGCAATAACTTAGCTTTTAACAATGAAATTACAAGAACAGGTAAGGGCGGTATTATAATTGATGGCGGTGCTACTGAAACGCTTACACCGGGTAATAGTGTAGCCGATAATAACTATATTCATCACTGGTCAGAAATTTACCAGACCTACCAGCCCGGAGTAATGCTTCTTGGCGTAGGTAATGTATGCAGTCACAATGAATTTCACGATTCTCCTCACGAAGCGGTTTCGTACAAAGGAAATAATCACATTGTTGAATATAACGATATTCATGACGTTTGCCTGCTTTCTGATGATGCGGGTGCAATATATTCTGGCAGAAGCTGGGTTTGGTATGGTAATATTATAAGATATAATGCGGTTTATAATATAGGCTCTGAAAATCACACGCCCGACGGTATTTATCTTGATGATGCACTTTCTGGTCAGACAGTACACGGAAATATTATTATCAATGTGCCAAGTAACTCACTTCATATAGGTGGCGGAAGAGATAATGTTATAACCAATAATATTATTGTTACCTCCGGCGAGAACTCAATTCGTTTTGATGACAGAGCGAGAGAGGGCGCTTTGGAAAGAGGCTGGTTTACTCATGCTTATACAGATACGGGTGATATGTGGGAGGCGCTGTATAATTCACCTTGGCAGAGCGAGACCTGGCAAAATGCATTTCCTGAATATACGGTAATGACAGATGATGTTGAAAAATCGGATTCCCCCGAGTATATCCCAAATCCCTCAAGCACTATTAAAGGGAATATTATAGTTAATAAAACGGGCGATATAGGTGACGTGTGGAGTGAGGTTTACCGCTTCAGTGATATTTCTGAAAATGAAATGT
>JAZNHK010000220.1:0-4681 GCA_045576915.1 Acutalibacteraceae bacterium | reverse complement strand
GGGTAACATTGGCGGCGGCAAAGGCGATGCAATATTTGATTACGATAAGCTTTTTCCGTGATTCAATAATACAACGATATATTGAAAGGAGTATTTTTCAGAATGAAAAAATACACAGCACCTGAGCTCGAAATCATGGAGTTCGAGCTCGAGGATGTACTCACTGTTTCTAATGATGGTTCAAGCTTGAGCGACAACGGTTGGTATTAATCCTTAATCGTTTAGTCGATTAGCTTTCTGTCATCTCCTTGCCCACTTCGGTGGGTAAGGGTGTGAGGAAACCTCAAATTACTAATGATTCAGCAAGCCGGGGCAACCCGGCTTGTGTTTAGTTAAGAGTTAAAAGTTAAGAGTTAAAAGTTAAAAGTTAAAAGTTAAAAGTTAAATGTTAAATGTTAAATGTTAAAATGAGTGGTTGTGATGTAATAATTTCTTTTTTTTATTTGAGTTTATAGTTAATATGAATTGAAATAAGAAAATAAATTTAGTGCAACATTGTCATCCCTGTTTTGTTGAAAACAAAATAGGGAGGGGGACCGCGATAGCGGTGGTGGGTTGCCCCGCTCCCAATATACTTTGTAAAAAGAGGACGATAAATATGAAACCAACCCCCGAAATAATTGAGCGAGCCCGAAAAATGCGGAAAGAACCCACCGAAGAAGAAAACAAACTGTGGCATATTTTACTTAAACACATAAAACCAAGATTTATAAGACAAAAAACGATAGGTTATTATATAGTCGATTTCTATTGTCCTAAATTAAAACTTATAATTGAAATTGACGGCGAACAACATTTTTGGAAAGAAAACGAAGAATACGAAAAAAGAAGAGAAAAGTTTTTAAATGATTCAGGTTATAAACTATTGCATTTTTATAATAGCGATATAAATAAACATATACGAGAAGCTGAACACACAATTACTAATGCTTGCCGAGAAAGGGCAGAGGAATTGGGGTTGAGCGTTGAGGTTGAATTCCACTCAGTTAAGAAGTAAAGAGGGTACGGGGCAACCCACCACCAAAAGCTGACGCTTTTGGTCCCCCTCCCTATTTCATCGAAGATGAAACAGGGATGATAGGCTTCGCAATACTTTTACTAAAAACAAGGACGTGATTTTATGCCAAAATTAAATATGGAAACACTGCTTCCTTTTATTGAAGAGGCATTTAATCGTGGTAAGGATTTCCGGATTCCTGTAACGGGTACAAGCATGAACCCACTTCTTTATCAGAACAGAGATTTTGTTAAAATAATAAAGCCTACGCTACCTTTGACAATTGGCGATATACCGCTTTATAGAAGAAAAGACGGAGCTTTTGTATTACACAGAGTTGTTGATATCAAAGATAATGGCGAATATGTAATGTGCGGTGACAATCAATTTATTTTAGAACATGGGATTACAGATGCAAACATAATCGGTATAGCTAAAACTCTCATTATTGATGGCAGAGAAATTGATGTGGATAAAGACCCTCAGTACATTAAACATAAAGAAAAATTTGTGAAAAATGTGGGTACAAGGTATCCTGTTCGCAGATTAAGATATAAGCTTCATTTTGTTAAAAAGAAATTCGTGAAGCCCGCAGAATCTACAACAACTGTGCAAGTTGAAGCTGCTGAAAAAGAGAAAATTCGTCAGGATATTCTTTTGGTGGGCAAAATTCTTGTTGATATTTTAAAAGCTGATATCAATAATGAAGAGTATATTTTTCCGGATAATACAAATTTCTTAAAACTCTTTAAATTGGCACAGAGCCATAGAATAACAGCTATGGTAGCACCATTTGTTTTAAAATCAAGTGTTGCGGATGCATCTGTAAAAGGTGCATTCAGTAAGGAATTGTTCAAAAGTTCAGCCAGATATACAGCACAGGAAAGAGAAGCTCAGGAGCTTTCTGAGGCTTTTTCACAATTGAAAATACGTCATTGTTTTTTAAAAGGTGTAAAAGTCGGTTCTTTTTACAAAAATCCGGATGCAAGATTTATGCTGGATATGGATTTGTTTGTTGAAAAGGAGAGTTTTGCTTTAGCAGAACAGGCTCTGATTTCCCGTGGCTATGAGTGTGTTAGTAACGGGGATGAAAAGGATACAACATATAACAAAAAGCCATTCTTGATACTTGAACTTCATAAAGAGCTTAAATATGATTATGATAAGGGCTACGATTATTACAAGGGTGCTTTTGACAGAATGATTTCCTCTGACGGGTATAGAATGGATATGACGCCCGAGGATTTTTATGTATACATTCTTTCTCACGCGGCTCACCATTTTTCTACAGGCGGTACCGGTATAAAAAGCATTACAGACCATTATTATCTAAAGGAAAAACTCAGACCGCTTTGCGATTCAAAGCTTCTTGTTCAAAATTTGAAAGCTGTTGGTCTTTTGGATTTTGCAGAAAAAATGGATGCTTTATGTGACTTTTGGTTCAATTCTCGGGAGCCGGAACCCATAATCAGCGAAATGTCAGATTTTGTTATTTTAAGTGGTGTTTTTGGTAATAGGGTAAATGGTTACCTCGGTGCAGTTAAAAGAGGGGATTTTAAAGACAGCAAGGGTAACTACTTCTTAAAAAGATTGTTCCCTGAATACAAAACAATGTCAATAAGATACCCTATATTGAAAAAACATTCTGCATTACTTCCATTGTATTGGGGTATAAGATTGGCAACTGCATTGTTTAATCCCAAGGCACTCAAAAAGGAAACAAATATTATTATGTCTGTTGATGATGCCGAAAAAAATAAATATTCAGAATTTATTGATAATATAGGATTATAATTTTAAAAAAACTATTGTTAAATTATTAAGTTTGTGGTAAAATGAATAAGGTAAGATAGGTTAGTATGCTATTTTAATAAAGGAGGAAGCAAAGTGGCTTACGAAGAAAAGAAAGGCATGTATGAGGAAGAGACAGGGCTTGAACCTCTTCTCAAAATTGTCAAACAAATTTTAAATAAATGGTGGATTATTCTTGCTTTTGTTGTTGCTTTTGCGATTTCAGGCTTCGGAATTGCAAAAATTACATACAATGAAAGATATACATCCGGAATTATTTTCAATGTTTCAAATAAGGATAGAGAAATAGTTGGTGATGCAGCACTTTACACTACAGCCAGTGACGCACAGGCCTCTGCTACAATCGCTAATAACTTTAAAATTCTCATTCAGTCAGGTAACGATTTCATTACAAAAATTCAGGAAATTGTGCAGTCAACCACAGGCAAGGAATATTCAAAGGATTATCTGCGTGGATTGATTTCAGTTGAGGTTGTTACAGATACAACTCTTATTAAAGTTAATGTTACTTCTGAAGATGAAAATTTGACTTATGCTATTGCAACTGCAATTCAGAGCATTTACCCCGAAATTGCAAAGGATACTTTCCCAACTGCTAATATTGGTATAGCTGATAATGCTACAAAGGCAACCCTAGCTCCCGATTCTACTACACTTTTATATACAGCAATCGGCTTTATAATTGGTGCTGCTCTTGCGGTTGTGCTTATTCTTATTACCGATAAAATCCAGAATAAGCTTCTTTCTCCTAACGATATAAAAGATGATTTCAAACTTAATATAATTGCTACAGTTTCTGATATTAAAACAAAAAAGAAAAATGGTGAAACAAAGCTTCTTATTACCGATAAGAATGTTGGACTGCCATTCATTGAAACCTTCAAGCTTATAAGAACCAAAATTGAAAACACAAAGCTCAAAAAAGGCTTTTCTGTTTTTGCTATTACAAGTTCAACTGAGAGCGAAGGTAAAACTACTTGCTCCGTTAATACTGCTCTTTCACTTGCAAAAAGCGGTAAATCAGTTCTTCTTATTGATGCCGATTTGAGAAAACCCGCTGTATGTAAAACATTGGGTATCTCTGTTGAAGGTGAAAAAGGTATTTACGATATCGTTAACGATAACAAGACATTTGAAGAGTCTGTTAAGTATATTGAAAAGCTTAACCTTTATCTTCTTGTTGCTTCTGCTGCAGTTAGAGATCCTTCTGAAACTCTCGCTTCAGAAGCTATGGCAGAAATCATTAAAAAGGCAAAAGATAACTTTGATTACGTTATCGTTGACTGTCCTCCTGCAGGCGTTGTTGCTGATGCTGCTATTGTTGCTAACTACACTGACTCTGTTATTTTTGTTGCTGCAGAAGATAAGGTTTCAATTTTCCAGATTGAGTATGCTCTCAGCGACCTTACAACAGCTAAGTCTGAAGTTCTTGGTTGTATTTATAACCGTGCTGGTCGCGGCAATACAAGATTCGGTAATCAGAATGTTGGTGGCTACTTCTCAAATCGTTATGGTGGATACTATGGTTCATCATATTACTATGGTTCCCGCGGTTCTTCATATTACTATGGAACCGGAAAACCCAATCATAAACATAAGCATAGACATAAACACAGATAATAAATTGTGTTTCTTTAAGCTCTCCGGATTTTCCGGAGAGCTTTTTTAGTGAATTTTTATAAAAAAGTATTGTCTTTTTTTTTATACATTTTTTCAACATAAACAGCGAAATGTAGGTTTGTCAATGATGTGTTACAAAATTAGAAAACTTCGCCATTGGCTGTAAAAGCCTTAACATAATCGGCAGGAGATTTCCAATTTAATGGACGCATAGGGAATTTATTGTATTTTCTGTTGTGAACAGAAAGTTGC
>JAZNHK010000219.1:0-6411 GCA_045576915.1 Acutalibacteraceae bacterium | reverse complement strand
TACCAAGTTTGGTTACACTATCAGGAAGCTCTATATTTTTCAATGCTGTACATCCGCTGAAGGCTTCACCTGATATCTCTCGCAACCCTTCTGAAAGGATGACTGTTGCAAGTTCGCTACATTGATGGAATGCACGATAACCTATGGTTTCTACCGTTGATGGTATTGATATTTCACTTAATGATGTACAAGATGCAAATGCATCTTCACCTATTGTTTTAAGACCATCTTTAAAAATTACTGTACTAAGAGCTGTACAGTTTGCAAAAGCGGATTCACCTAATGCACTTACACTTCCGGGAATTTCCATAGAAGCGAGACTTGTACAACTATAAAACATATTAGCGCCAACATTTGTGAGTCCGCTATTTAGTTCAACGCTTTCAAGGGAGGTGCAACCTTCAAAAACATTTGAATCTACAGTTTCCATTGTTTTTGGAAAAACAACTTTCTTAATGGTAGTATTATTTTTAAACGCTTCGCTACCTATATTCTGAACTGCATTACCACCTAATTCATAAGGGATGGTAACCTCAGTTTCAGAACCATTGTAGCTTATAATACTGGCATAGGTTCCATTAAGAATTTCATAAGTATATCCGTTTTCTTCACCAGCTTTTGCTTTAAATGCAAATAATTCCTCGAAGTCAAGCCCACTAAAATCAAATTCACTGATCCCTTCGTATGCAGACCCGAAAATAATTGTAATTGCCAAAAGAATTGATATACTCTTTTTTAATACATTTTTCATATCATTACCCCTAAAATTCAGTATACAAATTTTGCTAAAACTCTATTAAATTATAATACTGTTATAATGTTTTGTCAACGGAACAAGCATACCATTCGCCTTAAATAACGGGTTTTGTACTACTATGATTTTCCACCCAAAATAGGCTGTAAAAAACTTGTCGTTTTTTACAACCTTTTTTATTTTTATAGAATAACTTTGCCATACGCACCAGCGTACTTCATATCCTTTGGATACTTCATAAATCCACAAGGATTTATATCATTTGAATACGCTACAGCGTGTCTAATGTCTGCTCATACGCAGGAATAAATTCGTTTAAGAAAACATCTGCTTCCGGCACATTCATTTTTTGGATTCTTTTAAGTGTGGATTTTTCTGCCTCTTTGAACTCTGTATTACCTGCCTTACGTTCTTCGATACATTTAATAAGAGCACTTAATCTATCGGCAGCTTTAATAAGAACAAGCAATTCTTCATCCTCGTTTCCACCAGTTAAAAGACTTGTAAACTCTTCTCTTAAATCCTCGGGAAGCTTGTTGAGAAGCTTTTCGTTTGCAGAATCCTCAACGGCTTTGAATGCAACCAGAATGTCATCATTCTGATACTTTACAGGTGTTGGCATATCACCTGTTATGATTTCGTGTGCATCGTGGTAAAGACCCAGAACTGCGGCTCTGTCAGGGTTATAGCTTTTCCCGAAGCGTTTGTTGCCGATAACTGCAAGAGCGTGAGCTATGACAGCCACTTCTTTTGAGTGGCTGTCAAGGCTTTCGTTTTCGGTGTTACGCATCAACGCCCAGCGGTCAATGTATTTCATTCGGGAAATCATCGCAAAAAAGCTGTAGCTCATTTCATTTTCACCTTGAATGTTTTAATTTCGAAGGGCTTGAAGGTTGCAGTAAGTGTGTTGCCGCCAAACTCAACTGCTTCATCCTCTTCCTCCATAAGATTACATTCTGTTGCAGATGCAATTTCGTTGCAGAATGTAAGTGTGACGGGAGTTTTGCTGTTCCAGGTTTCGTAAGCACGGACAATAATATTATCGCTATCCTCTGCTACCTTGACAGTTTCAATAACAACATTTTCTTTATCGCAGGAAACAAGTGAATATTCGCTATCCAGAGCACCTGCCTGAGCTTTGGCAGGAATTGCATAAAGCGGGAAGTTTACATTGTAGCCCTCTTTAACAACATCGGAGTCATTTGCTCTTTTTGCGTGCGGATAAATTGAGAATGAGAATGAATGATGCTCTCTGTCCTGAATGTGGTTGGGATGAGTAGCACAACGGAAAAGAGTGGGTCTGATGTGACCATTCTTAACATCGCAGCCATATTTGCAATCGTTGATAACGGAAAGACCAAAGCTGTTATCGGAAAGGTCCGCCCATTTATGCATTGACTCTTCAAACTGTGCAAATTCCCAGGTTGTGTTTGTTGTTGTGGAACGCTCGATATTACCGAACTGGATATCGAATGTTGCTCTTGTTGTGTTAACATCAACAGGATAATCTGCTTTAAGAACAACGTGGTCCTCGTGCCAATCTGCTTCGTAGTCCACATCAATTCTCTGCAAATCGTTATAAATGCAGTAGTATTCTGTGAATGTTGAATCGCGGAATATTCTGTCAACCTTATAAACTGCTCTTACTGCACCAAGCTCAATAATTTCTGCTTCCTTGAAATCAAGATTCCATGAAACCTCATCAAAATAGCACTTGATATCCCAAGCCTCGTGGTTATGAGGTCTGTCCTGATATGCGATAACCTTACCAACAGTATCGCCATCGGGAGCAACGCTTCTGCCTGTTTGTTTATGGATAAGCTTTGAAATATTGTATTCTTCATTGAACTCAACATCAAAGTAAGGTGTTGTTGCTTTTTTATCGGTTACATTAACAAAATCAAACTTTGAGGGTGTAGCCTTCTTTACTGTGTATGCTGAATAGCCCTTTGAAGGAACATCTGCAATAAACACAATTTTACCGTCAAATGTTTTCTGGTATGCAATTTCGTTGCCGTTTTTGTCAAAGAGTGCAAATTCTTCATGGCAAGGACTTTCGGAAATTACTGCGTCGTGACGCTTGAAGCCAGTTGTGTTGAACACAACTATGCTATCCTCCTTAAGGTTGATTTTTGAAAGGAGTGCACTCTGTGCTTCCCCTGCCATCTGACAACCGGCTTTGAGAACTCTTTCGTAATCTTCTTTGCTATCTTCATAAACCTGAGCAATTGAAGAACCGGGAAGAATATCATGGAACTGATTGAGAAGAATTGTTTTCCAGTTTTTAAGAAGCTCTTCACGAGGATATGCTAGTCCGGTTTCTTTATTTGCAATTGCACAGAGTGTTTCTACGTCGTGGTACAAGCACTCGCTCTTACGGTTATATTTTTTGTTTCTTGCCTGACTTGTGAGTGTACCTCTGTGGAATTCAAGATAAAGCTCACCGCACCAGGTAGGAAGACGTTTATTACCTGAAACCTTTTTGTCAAGGTCGCGGAAGAAATCAAGAGAGGTTGACTGTTTAACAACCGGGCAACCCTGAATACCCTTCTCCATTCTTCTGCCGTACTCCAGCATTTCAATAGTGGGTCCGCCACCACCATCACCGAAGCCATAGGACATTAAGAAATCCTTGGAAAGGTCTTTTTGTGAATATCTCTTATAGCCCCCAAGAACATAAAGTGGTCTTAACTTACTGTTATAAGTTGTCTGCCAGTTGGCACGTTCGTTTACCGTAGCGTGACAGCTTGGCGGGAAATGAGAAAGCACCTCAGTTCCGTCAATACCACGCCATTTGAATGTATCATAAGGAAATTTGTTATACTCATTCCAACTGATTTTTGTTGTCATAAAGTATTCCATTCCGCTCTTTTTAATAAGCTGAGGAATAGCTGCGGAATAGCCGAAAACGTCAGGAAGCCACATAATTTTGTTATCAACGCCAAATTCATCACGGAAGAAGCGTTTGCCAACAAGAAACTGCCTTACGAGAGCTTCACCGGATGCAACGTTTGTATCCGCCTCAACCCACATACTGCCTTCTGCTTCCCATCTGCCCTCTTTGACTCTCTTTTTGATCTCCTCAAAAACTTCGGGATAATCTTCCTTAACATACTCATAGAGCTGTGCCTGAGAGGACATAAATTTATATTCGGGATATTCTTCCATCAATTTGAGAACCGTTGAGAATGAACGGCATGCCTTTTCTCTTGACTGACGCAATCTCCAGAGCCAGGCAACGTCAATATGAGTGTGACCAACAGCCCAGCAGGTTGCTTCCTCAAATTTACCATAAAGATTTTCATCAAGATACTCAGATGCTGCGATACAGGATTCGTGGAAAACCTGACGGTTATTTGTATCAATATCGAGAATATTACACGCCTCGTTAAGTGCTTTGAGGATGTTTACACGTGCGTCACTGTCCTCATCCTTATATTTTGCAACCTTTAAGGGAGTGAGAATGTCAAAATATGTGCAGAATGCAACATCATCAAACGCCTGTAGCTGTGCACCAAGCTGAATTTCGCCCTTCCATTCCCAATCATCAGAATAAGCGTTTATGTAGATTTCAAGCTCCTCGCCACCCTCAGCACAAGGCGTTACTGTTACATACTGGTGGTTACTGTCACCACCCTGAACAACCTTGCCGTTTATGTAGATAATAAACTGAGGGTTAACCTCCTGATGCCATCCACGTGCAAAGGGAGTGATGTTATAAATAACGTGGTGACCCTTGAAGCTTTCAGGAATTTTTACAGTTTGCTTGAACCAGCAATAGCATTCGCGGTAGCCCCAATAGTCTTTACTTGCTCTGAAAGGAGTCCACTCGCCCTTGTCAATATCTTCAACAGAATACTGACCATCGCGATATAAAAAATCGCCTGTATCAACGCTGTCGATAATGATAAATTTCTGGTACATATCTCTCAGAATCTGATTGATACGACCACTTATCATATATCTTTCGCTGTTTTTATCGTGAAAATCGATTTCAAAATGTGCCATAGATATACCTCTTATAATATAAAGTAAAGTAATGATAGCATAGAATATGTACTTTTACAATAATTTAAAGCAAAAAAACGGGGCGAAAATGGTAACATTTCATAGTTGACATTAGCAAAAAAGAAGGTTACAATATAAGGTAATAATTTTGTCAAAAGGAGCGATTTGAATGGCACATTTTTGTAACGAACCCTCAAGAACCTTTAGCGAATATCTGCTCATCCCTGGCTACACCGGTCCTGACTGTATTCCTGCAAACGTTTCTCTTAAAACTCCCCTTTGCAAGTTCAGAAAGGGTGAAGAATCTCCAATAACTCTTAACATTCCTATGGTTTCTGCTATTATGCAGTCCGTTTCTAATGATACTCTTGCTATTGCACTTGCGAAAGAAGGCGGCATGTCTTTCATTTACGGCTCTCAGTCTATTGAGGACGAGGCTGCAATGGTTGCAAGAGTTAAAAACTACAAGGCAGGCTTCGTTGTAAGCGACTCTAACCTTTGCCCTGATAACACATTGGCAGATGTTGTTGACCTTTATGACAACTTAGGTCACTCAACAATGGCAGTTACTGATGATGGTACTCCTAACGGCAAGCTTCTCGGTGTTGTTACATCCCGTGATTACAGAATCAGCCGTATGCCCCTTGATATGAAAGTTTCTGAGTTTATGACTCCTCTTGATAAGCTCGTTACCGCTCCTGCTTCTACATCTCTTAAAGAAGCAAACGACATTATCTGGGAACACAAGCTCAACTCTCTTCCCCTTATTGATGATAACGGAAACCTTATGTACTTTGTTTTCCGTAAAGACTATTCTCAGCACAAGGAAAATCCTCAGGAAATCCTTGACGACCAGAAGAGATATATGGTTGGTGCTGGTATCAACACCCGTGACTATGCAGAAAGAGTTCCCGCTCTTGTTGAAGCAGGTGCAGACGTTCTTTGTATCGACTCTTCCGAAGGTTACACTGAATGGCAGAAGAGAACAATCGCTTTCATCCGTGAAAAATACGGTGACACAGTAAAAGTTGGTGCAGGAAACGTTGTTGACCGCGATGGTTTCCGTTTCCTTGCAGATGCAGGTGCAGACTTTATTAAAGTTGGTATCGGTGGCGGTTCAATCTGTATCACCCGTGAAACAAAGGGTATCGGTCGCGGACAGGCAACTGCACTTATTGAAGTTGCTGCTGCTCGTGATGAATACTTTGAGGAAACAGGCGTTTACGTTCCGATTTGCTCCGATGGCGGTATTGTTCACGATTACCATATGACTCTTGCTCTTGCAATGGGTGCAGACTTTATGATGCTCGGCAGATACTTTGCAAGATTTGACGAAAGCCCCACACCCAAGCTCAATATCAACGGCACTTACGTTAAAGAATACTGGGGTGAAGGCTCCAACAGAGCAAGAAACTGGCAGAGATATGACCTTGGCGGCAAGGCAAAGCTCAGCTTTGAAGAGGGCGTTGACTCATATGTAACTTATGCAGGTCCTCTGAGCGATAACGTTGCAAAGAGCCTTTATAAGGATAAGTCAACCATGTGCAACTGCGGTGTTCTCACAATTCCCGATCTTCAGCAGAACGCAAAGCTCACTGTTGTTTCAGCAACATCAATTGTTGAAGGCGGTTACCACGACGTAACCCTCA
>JAZNHK010000218.1:0-13343 GCA_045576915.1 Acutalibacteraceae bacterium | reverse complement strand
TACACTGCCTGCGGCAAGTGCATCAATGGTTATAACACATTGAGGCTTAACAGCATCACAGATGCTTTTAATATATTCTCCGGATTCTATACCAGTTTTACCCAGAACACCTGCCGAAATAGTTGCTACAGGTCGCAAATCCTCAGAAAAACCTGCAGCACGCTGAAGCTCGCCTTTTATATGCCTTGTAGCAAATATATATGATGATGTCTTGGGCCCAAGGGCGTCGGAAGTTATATCATCATTCCCTACCCCTGCCACAAGAACAGTGCCATTTCCTTCAGGCAAAAGCTCTTTGATGCTATCAACAAGAGCATTGAGTCTGCCGTCACTCGCTGCCGCTTCATTGGAAAACGCATTCATTTCAAGAGTGATATATTTACCCACGCCTTTTCCCAATCGTTTTGCAGCAGCTTCAGTATTTATTTTGATAACCGTAGTTCGGCATTCATCGTTTTCTTTTTTTGAAACATCAACACCTTCGATTTCTTCTTTAATCATTTCTCTGCGTTCTAGTGCAAGATCTGTTCTGAATTTCAAAAAATCACCTCAGTTGTAGTATTGGTTTACCTTTTACTGAGTATTCACAAATAATATTTATATGTAAAATATTGAAATACCTTTTATAATGTGTTAAAATACTTGTCGAATATTTTTAGAATTACAAAGGATGTAGTTAAATGAAACTTGGTATAGTTGGTCTTCCCAATGTTGGTAAAAGTACACTTTTCAACGCACTCACGAATGCAGGTGCTCAGGCAGCAAACTACGCATTCTGCACAATTGAGCCCAACGTAGGTGTTGTTGCAGTTCCTGACAAACGTCTTGATGCACTTTGCGAAATGTACAACCCTGTAAAGGTAACACCTGCAACAATTGAATTTGTTGATATTGCAGGTCTTGTTAAAGGTGCCTCCAAGGGCGAGGGTCTCGGAAACAAATTCCTTTCCCATATCCGTGAGGTTGACGCAATAATTCACGTTGTCCGTTGCTTTGATAATGATGACATTATGCACGTTGATGGCTCTGTTGACCCTCAGAGAGATATTGAAACAATCAACCTTGAGCTCATCCTCTCTGACGCTGAAATTCTCCAGAGAAGAATCGACAGAACAACAAAAGCAATGAAAGGCGATAAAACTCTCGCTGCAGAACTTGCAATCCTTGAAAAAGTAAGAGAAGCCCTCGACAATGGCATTTGTGCACGTGCAGTTGACCTTACAGACGACGAAAAGGAAGTTCTTGATTCAGTTGCTTTGCTCACCTCAAAGCCTGTTATTTACGCTTGTAATATGAGTGAAGAGGACTTTGCTTCAAAAATTGATTCCAACGCTCGTTACAATGCAGTCAAAGCTCTTGCTGAAGAGGAAGGCAGTCAGGTTCTTCCCATTTGTGCAGAGCTTGAAGCACAGATTGCAGAGCTTGACCCCGAAGAAAAAGAAATGTTCCTTTCAGAGCTTGGTGTTTCAACCGGCGGTCTTGATTTACTTATTGAAAGAAGCTACGATCTTTTAGGCCTTATGAGTTACCTTACAGCAGGTCAACCCGAAGTAAGAGCCTGGACCATAAAAAAAGGCACCAAAGCACCTCAGGCAGCAGGTAAAATCCATTCAGACTTTGAACGCGGTTTCATCCGTGCAGAAGTTGTTTCCTTTGACGTTTTAATGGAATGCGGTTCAATGGCTGTTGCAAAAGAAAAAGGTCTTGTTCGATCAGAAGGTAAAGAATACGTAATGCAGGATGGCGACATTGTTCTTTTCAGATTTAATGTTTAATATATGAATAGCTAACCCCTTAAAACCGTTGAATCGGTTTTAAGGGGTTCATAATTTTTATTCAGCTAATTTATAATGTCTTAAATAAACACCAACTGTTTTATCATAGTCAAGAACGTGGATGAAGCTACCATCTTCCATCGGGAAAACTGTAACACCTTCTGCCTCGTTACCTGCCAACGAAGGAAGAGAGCGTGTGCAAAGCTCGCTGACTGCACCGCTTGCAACATCAACCATTACAATAACATCATCATTACTGTTTTCAATATCGGATGAGAGATACAAAACGCCGTCATAAACCTCACCGCCCTGAATACGAACAACGGGCTCTGACAAAGTAATCGTGTGCGAAAACTCCATTGTTTCAAGGTCAAAAGCAAGAATTTCAGTTACCTCGTTAAACTGTGAACAGTAGAGATAGCCGTTCTCACCATCAACGCAACACCACGGAATACCATCAGGAAGGTCTGTGTTTGGAAGCTCATAAACCTCAAGAAGTTCAAGAGTTTCGGCATCGTAAGTTATAACCAAAGGTAAATCCTCTGCTTCATTTTCAACTGCAGCGTAAACTTTGCTGTTGTAATAACCGATTCCGCCAACATGGTCACTACCATAATTATCAATGTATTCCTGAGGAATGGGAGAATCATTCTGAACAAGCTTTTCCATTGTCTGAGCATCCCATTTAGTAATGCTTGTCATACCAAAAGCGGTTAATGAACCGGATGTGTAATAATATTCACCATCAGTTGTAACACCCTGACCTGAAGCAAAAGCATCAAGGAAAACAAGCTTATCTTCTTTAACAAGCTCAACCTCGGGAGTTGAGGTTGCAGTACCTGCATCCATAATACCCGTAAAAATCATACAGATTGTTACGAGAACACTTAAAATAGAATCAATAAATCCAATCCCTGTCATTATATCTACTCCTTATTTGAAAGATACTTATAGAATATACCAAATCTTAACAATTTTCAATAAAATATGAATATTCTGTGAAAAGTAACAAAACCATTGATAATTAAATAGTTACAATGTATAATACCCTTTGGAAAATTTTTATAAAGGTGACAACATGGAATACAAGTACGAAATACACGCACACACAAAAAACACAAGTTGGTGTGGTCAATTGGATGCAGAGACGCTTGTTAAAAAATACAAAGAAGCAGGTTATTCAGGAATTGTTATAACCGACCACTATTCCCCTATGACATTTCACATTTCCGAATTTTTCAACAAGAAAAAGGCTCTCGACCATTTTCTTCAGGGCTATCGAAAAGCAAAGAAATTTGAAACAGAAGATTTTTCCGTTTTACTGGGTGTGGAATTAAGATTTTATGCTACTGTTAATGACTATTTGATTTATGGCGTAACTGAAGAAATGCTTTATGAGTTTCCCTTCTTACTGCCTTTTTACATTAAAAGAGCAAGTAAACTATTCAGACAAAGAGGTTGCCTTTTCATTCAGGCTCACCCGTTCAGGAAATTCATAACAAGGGCAAATCCGAAATATTTGGACGGAGTTGAGGTTTTCAACGGCAAAGCTGATAAAGAAGCAAACGACAACTCGCTGAAATGGGCAGAGGAAAACAACATCAAAATCCAGACAAGCGGAAGCGACTGTCACAGAGAAACAGGTGTTGCCTTAGGAGGTATCATAACAGAAGAGCCTATCAAAACAAATGAGGATTTATTGAGAATTCTTAAAAGTGGCGATTATAAGTTAATAAGGAATCAGAAATAAATGCGAAACACCATTTCTTACAAATAGTAGGAAATGGTATTTTTTTATTATAATATTATTTTTTAGTTACCTCATCATCTGTTGATTGAGCATTTATTTTAAACATAACAGCACATTTACCAAATAGTGTTTCTGTATCACGACAAATAACAAAAACCCTTGCATCATCTTCATTATATATCGGGTCAAAACCAATCTCGTAAAAATCTCTCAACAACCATTTATTTTCTTCGGGTATAACAACTTTACCATCTTGGTTTTTTACAGAAAATGTAACATATGTATTCATACCCTCTTTATAACAATTGGGGTATATAGTGTATACTCCGTTATCTATGGGTTCTTTTAACATCGCTTTCTTTTGAGGGGTTTTTATTGAGAATGCAACAAACATCCCTGTAGCTAATGCAAGAAGAACTAAAAACAAACTAATTATAATTTTACGTTTCTTCATATTTATCTCCTTTTCAAAAAACTGCTTAAGTGTAAATCCGGTATCGTTTCTATGATTGGCCTCTTATTTTATTTAACATCGGAACAGGATTTTTTCTTACGCTTAACCAAAACGATATATACCACTGTCATCTGAGCAATTACAAACAATACATTCAATATTTTATCAAATGTTGTAGCAAATAACGGTGCTAAACACGCCGGATAAAACTCATAAAAAGAATAACAAGCTTTATCTGTTTCAAACTCATACAACCCAGACAAATCATCTTCAGTTTTATATACTGCAGTAGCCAAATCATTATTCTCTGTCACACACACTACAAGGTAATAACTACCCCAAATTTCCAAAAAACTAGTTGGATTGGCACCACCAACATTGTTGTCATTTAACATTTCGGCAGGAAACAACTGAACAATAGAATTATTTTTAGTCTGTAGAAGTTGCACAAACACAGATTCTACACGATCACATCTTTTAAACTCTGCATTTTTTACACTTTCAGGCAGTTTTGATGCAGCCTTTGCATCATCTCTGCTACCAGCCCAATTCAATAGTAAAAAATCTTCATAAGACAGATTTTTGTTCTCGTTTTTTAATATATCTTCAAGTTGCGTAAAACCTCTATATTCCGCTTCTTTTTCAAAAATGAAAGACACTGCCACAATAAAAATAGAGTTGAATATAAGCACTACAACAAATGCAACAACCAATAATTTCAAACAAATATTTTTCATTACATTCACCCCATTTAAAATATTAGGCAATAAAAAAACAGACAAAACTACCTTTACAATTTTATTATACATCACTTAACTATAAAATACAATATTTACACAAAGGCATAGAAAAAGACGGTTGCCGTAGCAACCGTCTAATAGGACAGGGGACGGTTCTGCGTCTTGGTTGCTTTTATCTAAAAATCAACCTTTAACCGTCCGTTCTACAACACCTTTCGGTATTCCTGTCAATCGGCTTATCTGTCTGATAGACAAACCCTCTCCTTTTAAAACTCTCAAGAGTTTGTCTCTTTTTGCTTTTGGTAATTCCTGAAATTCTGCAACACTGTCGCATTTAGCTTTTTTATGTATAATCTTTTTTGCTTTTTCATCTGTGATGCGTATTTGAGGATTAGATTCAATTTCCAAGCAACTATCATTATTTTCTGTATTTATGTAATCTTCGAATTCTTCTTTTCCTATAAGCGAAAGACCCATTTCAGTATCGCTTAAAGTATATCCCTCAGAACACACATAATCTTTAAAACTGCTATATTGATAATCTTTAGCATACTTGCATAAACCTGCTTTTACAGGATTTCGCAAAATATACCTTAACGCAACAACAAAGTAAGCATCATCGTCTATCGGCTCACTTTTATATCGGTCTTGAAACAAGTGTCCGTGACGTTCGTATTTTATGTTATACCAATAGACGAATCTACTTCCGATTCTTCTGAAAACTGTTTCCAGAGGCTCTTTTTCTACTCTTAACAAAAGGTGGATATGATTTCCCATTAAACAGTATGCATAAAGTTCAAACTTACTGATTTTCTTACAATCTTCGAGAATTTGAATAAACTTTTCATAATCCTCTTTTTCTTCAAAAATCTGTTATCTGTTTACTCCTCGCAACATTACATGGTATATTCCGCTTTCAGATTTTTCTCGCGCTGCTCTTGGCATCTTTTATCCCCCTTAACTAATATACCATTTCCGCCTTAATCACTCAAGACACAGAACCGTCCTCTTTCTTGTTCTTGTTCGTCTTATCTCTGGTTCTTTTGCGTATTTCTTTTAATGAAAGAACAATCCCACATAGAGACATAATATTAGAAATAATATGTTTCACCATTAACAGCCAAGACATGCGATTCGCTTGAGATATACTGATAATTTTCAGCAAAAAAATTGAAGACATTATAAATAGCACAATAAAAAAAAGTAACGATATAAAGTAAAGTATTTTAGAATTCTTGATTTTATTCATAAAAACACCCCCGATTATTAACAAATAAATAAATTGGTGAATCAATCACTTCAAGAGCAGTAGTACTACCATCTTTAAACAAATAAGTACAATTAATATACTCCAATCTAAACAATGATGAATCATAACCATATTTTTTTAGTCTACTCTCCAATTCATCAATACCTTTGCTAAAAATCGCAGTGATAAAGTGTGTTGCAAAAACTTCTATAAGTCCCACAACAATGCCTTTAATCGTACCCCAATTTTTCAAAGCAGAAATAATACCAAAACCTACTACTGATGTTGTATCATAAAAAAGGCTCCAATCGCTATCATAAATGGATTTAAATAAATCACAATAATACCGCCAACTTTGCACAGTCCCTATACTTATTTTCACTGAATAGTAAGTATTGTAACTGATATTTGATTCACTCAAAAATGTTATAGATAAATCATATATACCTGCTATTGTTTCGCTATAATTTATTGAAACTGGTTCGTACGACAAAATATACGACAAATTCTTGTCCTTTAAAATTTTCTCTAAAGCAACAACCAGCACAATTGCGTATAACGCATTCCTTATTGTTTCGAAATCTATAGCATCCTTACCATCATAATCTACATAATTAACCGGATTATTACCACAATATGCAAAGATATTAGCACCTAAAGGCTCACCTGTTTTCATTATAGAATCAGCATTAAGAAACCTACCATAAGTCGGGTTATAATATCTCGACTGGAGATAATAAAGTCCTGTGTCAGAATCATATAAATAACCACGATATGTTATCGGTACAAACTCTATCGCCATTGAAGTGCTGATTGCGCATTGGATGTCGTCGGTATTTGCTGTAACATTAACATTTCCCCATGCATCATATGTATATGTTAATACCTGATTTCCAAAGCTATCGCAAACGCTCAGAATATCGCCCTGCAAATTCTTACGGAAGAACAGAAGCTTATCATAGTCTATTTGTTCGTTAACAAGACGGAAACCTATTAATTCATCGTTGTTATCATAAAGCATTTTAACGCTTGTATCGTTATCTCCGGTTTTATCCTCGTTAAAATACCCCATCAGCTTACCATTTTTCCAGATATAATATTGAATCGATGTCAATACATTATCATTGTAAGTCTTTACCGAGGTTCTTAATCCGTCTGAATTATAGGAATATTCATAGCGTTTGTTACCTTGATTTACTGCAGCAAGCTGTCTGCCGTTCCATTCAAGCGTTCCGCTAACTTCTTCTCCGAATATGTTTTCGCCTGTGTAATTCAGCGGATTCCCCATTGAATCTGTCTGAATCTGATTAGTTCCGTAAGCAGTCAGCTTATCTTTCCAGAGACTGTCATAGGTATAATTTACAGTTGATAGCGAATCACCTAAATCGCCTGTTGTATATGCGTATTCAGATTTTCTGACAATATTCCCACCCTTGTCATAAACATAAACAAAGGTTTTGTTTAGCTCAGCGTTATTTTCTCTTACCAACTGACCAACATTGTCATAAACATAGCTTTGAATTTCCGTAACAGTTTCAATATTCAAATCATTAAGAGCCTTAAGAGATACTTTTGTAACATTTCCGTTGCTATCATATTCATAAAGATATTCATATTCCTGAACAACTAAACGATTACCTTCAAAAAACTCCTCTTCGATTTTACTTTCATCTATTACTACAAAATCAAAACAAAGAGAATTTTTATAACTGTTAACTAAGGATGTTGTAATGTCTGACCGCCCTGCCTCTTCTGCAGGAATATCTTTATAGCCGAATTCGGTTTCAGTGCCGTAGTAAAGCTCATAGCCTTCATCATAGTCATACAGCATTGAAAACTTATCCATTTCATTTCTGCCGAAATAATCCGAACGAGAAACCGTATCATAAGAATATTTTGTGTTATCGTCAAAGTTTACGGATGTACTGACTGTTGTAGTTCCGTTTACAACATCGTTTTCAACTGTTTTATCAATTTCAGTATAACTGATATCACCGATTTTTTCAACAGTTTTATTAAAACTGTTTATAGCCGTAGAATATATTTCCGAACCGACAGTTTCTCCGTCACCACTTAAGTAATTGAAGGTCATTCCCGTATCAGTATATACTACAACTGTATTCTCAATTAAATTTTTAATCTTTTCAAGCTGACCGTTTTCATCATAGATATATTCATAATTATCAACTAATAAACCATCAGGCGAATAAGACTTTATAGCTTCTATATTTCCGTTATCATTATAACTATACTCAGTATAATCCCCATTGCCATAGGTTATGCGATTCACTCTGTCGCGAGTTTTATTATCTAAATCATAGGTATAGGAAACAAGCGATTGCTCCCCTACCTTAACAGCTGTGGGATTGCCCCATACATCATATTCATAATTATATAAAAATCCGTTATGGGTTACACTCTTGATTCTGTCATTCTCATAGCTATACGAGGTTTCCATTTTGTTTCCGCTAATCAGACCGTCAACATCGTTTGAAACCTTTTTAAGTCGGCTCATTGCATCATAGGTAAAGCTTGTAACCTGACCCTCACCATTGGACATTGATTTAAGCTGACTGTTAACCTGGTCATAGCTATAACCTGTATAAATTCCATTTAAATCGATTTGACTATCATAATAGTTTCCGTTTACATTCTGCTCCATAGCCATTGTTTTTTCGCCATCGGTTATAGAGAACTTTATGCCGTTTGAATCGTTTTCAAAGCTATAGCCTCGGTTGCAATAAGGTAACGAACAATCATCAAAGCAATCGGTACAAGGACAGTCCTGTGTAATGCAACCTTCGCAATCACATCCAATTTTATTTAAAGTGCTATCACTTGAACCTGCGTTTTCGTTATCTATTTCCGGGTCTGTGCTTGTATTTTCCGGCACTTTATAGGTGTTGATAAGGCTTATATCGTCAAAGCGAACTGTACCATACTGATCCTTAAATAATGCAATAACAGCTATTTGGTTGTATTCAAAATCAATTTCAAAGGAATAGCTGTATTTTTGCCAATTATAATTAAAAGGATTAGCATCAACCCATGCAACCTCTACCCAAGCTTTATTTCCTTCAACATTATTTCTTGCGGCAATTAACACTGTATCTATCTGCCCTAATCCGGCAATCATATGAGAATGTGTGGTGTTTCTCACAAAATATTCAAGTTGATATTCGTCACCCGCAACACCATTTTCAATGTCAATCGCCTGTGCTGCATAATGTTCGGTATCGCGCACGCCGCTTATTTGCAAAGCCCCCGGGGTTACATTTCCTGCAACACAATCATAGTCCGCTGTACGCTTAACCTTTGAGCTGCTTGTAATTGTCCAACTACTTAAATTTGTTGCAAAACTGCCGTTTGTGATAAGGTTTGTTCCTTCTGCTGCATAATTCTGCTCATAAGAATTATACAAGCTATAGGAAATTAAACCTTGTGCCTTATAATCATCGCTATATGTACGAGCAACACTTTCATTAGTTTTGCCATTATTTTTCACATTAATTGTTCTGCCATACATATCAAACTGCTTTGTAATTTCTGTTTCATTAAGGTCAACAAAGTTTTTTTCATAAGAGTTTTCATCGGTTATTGTTAACTGACCACCACTTGTAATTTTGTTTTCGCCATAAACTTTTTCGGAAATAATCGTATTGTTTTCGTTAAAGGCAAACTCAATTGCATATCCATCAATATTTTTTAACGAAATAAGGTTATCGTTAACGGTGTAATAAACTGTTTCGCCATCAGGATATGTAGCGGAAGCTAAAACAGGAACCCCTTCAACATCTAAACAATTAGAAAAATTATATGTATATGTCATTTTATATGGTACTTTTACACCGTTATGAGTTACAGTAATAGGTGTACCGCTTTTAGAATATGCCTGAATTGAAGTTAACAACGGGAACAACCAATCTTCGTATTCAGTATATGAAAAGCGATATTCTCTACCTACGCCATCTGTTATTTTTGATATATTATAACCATTATCTGCGTAGGTTATGGTTATATTTTTATCAGAATCTGCTTCTGCTGAATTTATTTTAATAAGTAATCCACTTGAATTAAATTCATAAACTTGTCCTGTGGAATCTTTTATTTTAACATACTTTAAATTATTTTCTATATTTCCTTCATACCGAGAAGGTATTTCTAATGTATACCCTTCGGAATTTGAAAACTCATCCGACTTTTCGTTCCAAGTGGTTATTCCTGCGTCACTTGTTGTGCCTTTCTCAAAATATGTAGTCTGTCCGTCACCATTGCAATATAGGATAGCTTCTTTTTCATCAATGTTCTTATGATATTCAATCATTTGGTTGTAGTTTGTTCGCCAGCCTACTCCATAAGACGAAAGAAAACCTGCTACAGCATAATGAGCAGTTGCATAGGTTCCACCCCAACCGCTATTAAAATATCTTTTGATTTGAACTGGCATATTAATCCCCGATAAACCAAGTTCGTTTCGTTCAATATAAACCTGCTCAGTAAAATCATTGAAATATGCAGTACCTGCTCTGCCTACATCAAAAGCATGATAATCGAACTGCTTCTTAACACCTTGGGATTCATAATATTGAATGATAAAAAATGGTTGTTGCGAAGCTGTTGGTGTTTCAGCTGAGTCAAAGTATAACAAAGCCTCGTCTTCATCAGCATCACGTTGTCTTATACACACTCCGTAAGTATCTTCCTTTAATGTATAAGCTTTAGTAACATCAAAAATAATATAATCTGCTTGAGTATTCTTTTTGATATCCCGTCTTTCTATAAGACTATTAACAGTCGTTGGGCGATTGTTATACGTTAATGTTGATTCCTTCCAATCGCTTGTTACAGTATATGCTGCAACTGTAATAGTGTCATCTTTAAACAGCCCACCTGTATAATAAAGTCCTAATAATACTGTTTTAATTTTCACTCCGCTTTTTATTATAAAATCACCCGATATATCTATAAAAGATTGAATTTCTCCAGAATCTGATTTATATGTATAGAGTGATGAAAAATCTCCAAAATTTTCATTCGGTTGACTGCTGTCTACTAGTGCATCAGTAACACCAAGTGCTTCATCTCTGGTATTAATAACCGGGTCAATTACAACAGGATATGTTAAATCCCCTGTAAGCCATTCAAATGAAGGTTTGTAAATCAAAGTATATTTTCCATTTCTGCCTGAAAGCTCAACATTAATATCTTTTGATATATCGTTATCTGAGTCATACATAACAGGAGCAGGGATTTCAAATATGGTTTGGTCTTCTGTGTTTTTAAATGTTACTGAATTATCAGAATTTAATTGCCCATATAGTTTTTTTGCAGTAATTTTGTATTTATACACAACCTGCAATTCGGGTTTTTGATTCAGTATAATGTTTTCTTTTAAACCTGTTGAAGTTACTTCATATTCAACAGAGGTGTTTTTTCCAACATTTTCAAAAGAAATTTCTGATGTTTTATCCAGAAAAGTCGTATCAATTTTATTTTGATCTATTGATAATTTCTTTGTTTTTTCCTTTTTGTTTCCCTTTATTTTTTGGCTTTTTGAAAAAAGGTCGCTACCTTCAAGTTTAAAAGAAATTGTGTAACCGTCTTTCTCTACTTTAAAATCCTTAGTTGAAGTAATTTCTTCAGGAATTGATACAGTAAAATCATTCTTTTTGTTTTTATAAACTTTTCCCGAATCTGTTATTTCTTCTATTAAGGTGTTATCAATATCTTCCCATCCATTGTCAGTTTCGTAATGAATCGGTGTTGCAGAAACAACTGCTGTTTTGCTTCCGTCTGCGTTTTGAAAAACTTTTGTAAATTCATCACGCTCTTCTTCAATTTCGTATAAATTATTACTTTCTGAGTTTTCATCTTGTGTTTTGTATTGTTCCACAATTGAATTTATACTGTCCTTTTCCGTTAGTTCTGCTGCAAAAACAGGGGGTGCACAAGAAAAGACACCTATTGCTAACGTGACTGTTAATACAACCGATAAAAATTTTAATCCTTTTTTCATTATTTCTACCTCCATATATAAGTGAAGACAAAATTAAATTTTGCCTTCACTTATATATGATGATAGGAAACCAAAAAGTCACACAAATTTATGCAAAAAACAATTTTCCACAAAACCAACAACAAAAATATCATTAATTTATGTAAAATGACAAAAAGGTTGTACGATTTTACATTTGTAAAATCGTACAACCTAAAAAATAATATATCATTTAATAATTGATTCTTCCCATGAAGCATAGGGCTCGATACCAAAGATTGTTGCTACTGTGGGAGCAACGTTTGCAAGACCGAATGCACCATCTTTAACCTCGTAGGAATTTTTGCTGTAAATGATGAAAGGAACTTCGTTGAGAGAGTGTGCTGTTCTAGGAGCAACATTACCCTTTTTATCCTTTTCAAGCATTTCGTCTGCATTACCGTGGTCAGCAGTAATAAGAACTGTTACACCGCATTTATCTGCAACCTTGAGAACTCTTGCAAGGCCAAGATCAACTGCTTCAACCGCTGTGATTGTTGCATCAAGGTTACCTGTATGACCAACCATATCGCCGTTAGGATAATTACAACGGATGAAGTCATATTTACCGCTTTCCATAGCTTCAATAACTGCATCTGTAACCTCAGCAGATTTCATCCAGGGTCTTTCGTCAAAGGAAACCTTATCAGAAGGAATTTCCATATATGTTTCGAGCTCTTCTGAGAACTTATCGCTCTTGTTACCGTTCCAGAAATATGTTACATGGCCGTATTTCTGTGTTTCGGAAACTGCGAACTGATTCATACCCTTTGAAACAAGAAGCTCTGAAAGAGTATCCTTGATTTCGGGAGGATTAACAAGGAAACGAGCGGGAAGCTTAAGATCGCCGTCATACTGGAGCATACCTGCATAGCAAACGTCAAGCTTTGCACCTCTGTCAAATGCAGTAAACTCATCATTATCAAATGCCATTGAAAGCTCGATTGCACGGTCGCCACGGAAGTTGAAAAGAACTACGCTATCGCCATCCTTGATTGCGCCAACGGGTTCGCCGTTTTCAGCAATAACAAAGGGAGGTAAATCCTGGTCGATTACGCCATCGTTTTCTGCACGATAGGTTTCAATTGCTTCAGTTGCATTTGCGAACTGTCTGCCGATACCTTTAACATGAGTATCCCAACCAACTTTAACCATATTCCAGTTAGCTTCGTAACGGTCCATTGTGATAACCATTCTGCCGCCGCCTGATGCGATTTTTCCGCAGAATGTATCGTCATTAAGTTCAGCGAGAGCATTTTCAAGCTCTGCAACATAAACAAGACCAGATGTTGCAGGAACATCACGACCATCAAGAAGAATATGAGCACGAACGCTCTTTAC
>JAZNHK010000217.1:0-25579 GCA_045576915.1 Acutalibacteraceae bacterium | reverse complement strand
TACAATCAGAGCAGCAAAGAGAAAAGAAAATGTCACTGCAGAGGTGCAGCTCCACAGTGACCAAGGGTTTCAATATACATCGCAAGCATATTTTAACCTTACTAAATCATATGGCATTACACCCTCAATGTCAAGACGTGGAAATCCATATGATAATGCAATGGCTGAAAATTTTTTCTCAATTCTTAAAACGGAATGTATTTACAGAACCAAATTAAGAACCTATGATGATGCACGAATACTCATAAGCGAATACATACACTTTTACAACAATGAGCGAATTCAACTAAAAACAAAACTGACTCCGCTCGAAAAACGAAGTCAGTTTGTTGCTTAAAATTTAATATTTAACACCATAGGGTTGTTTTTTGTACTGTCCGCACAATCTGGGGTAGTTCAAAAAGCACAAACGACAATGTTTTTATACACTGTTACTCTTGTTCAATATATTGGAATTTGTCTGTTCTCTTTATTAACCGTCTTTTTAGTTAAAACTTTTAACCCAAGTCACCAAAGAACCGTGGTGGGTATTTTCTCTAACTGTACCTAACATATAGTCAGTTACCGGACCGTTTCGTCTCATTTTTTCAAGAATTGCTTCCTGAAGCTCTTCCACAGACATATCTTCATAGGTTTTATTCCAATCTACAACTACTTCCTCGGACTTATTTTCTTCCTGTTCCTTTATTGATTCCGTAAATTCAAGCTTTTCTGCCACCGCTGTGATTTCCGGTTTTTCAGGTTCAGCAAAAATCTTTATAGGTTCGGTAGTTTCTTCAATGGTCTCTGATTTTATTGGTTCAATATTCAGGGTGGATTCACCTTCGGAAACCCAGATTTCACCATAGTTTGCAGGCACTTTCACTTGAATTTGTCCGTTATTTACAATAATCCTTTCACCTGATAATGCACCGATGTATTCCTTGAAATCACCGCAAGGAAGAGTCATAACAACAGCATTATCGCTGTTGTTAACAGTAATAATTACAGATTGATTGTTAAAAGCTCTTTGATATGCAAAATGAGTGGTCTGTAACTCTAATTCCTTGTAATCACCAAAGCACAGAGCAGGTGTATTCTGATGAATCTTGCCAAGTGCTGAAACAAGCCTTGTGCAAGGATTGGTTTCTACTGCATCCTTGTAATCACCACAATTTAATGCAGGTCTTAAGGAATCATCTGACCCACGCTCTTTTCTTCCTTCGATACCAAATTCAGAACCGTAATAGATTGATGGAATTCCCGGTAAAGTATAAAGCATTACGTGTACGGGTACAAAATGAGCTTTGTTATTGAGCTTTGTATAAATGCGTTCCACATCGTGGTTATCAACGAAAGTGTAAAGCTTCAAACGGTTACCTACCATATCGCTGACATACTTGATTGTGTGGGCAACTTCAAAATAGTTATGATCGTTATGGGCAGAATACAGAGCTTTATGAAGCATATAGTTCGTGACGCTATGAAGTGTTCCGTCATTTGCCCAGCGTGAGTAATTACCGTGAATAACCTCACCCATAAGCCAGAAGTCAGGCTTCACTTCGTTTGCCACCTGACGAAGTAATTTCATATATTCGAAATCCATAACATCAGCAGCATCAAGACGGATACCGTCAATATCAAATTCCTTTACCCAGAAACGAATTACATCACAAATATAGTTTTTTACTGCAGGATTGTGCTGATTTAATTTTGCAAGAAGGTCATAGCCACCCCAATTTTCGTAAGAGAAGCCATCACCAAATGAGTTATTTCCCCAGAAATTCACATTACAATACCAGTCTTTATACTGTGAATTTTCTCTGTTTTGTTTAATATCCTGAAATGCAAAGAAATCACGGCCTGTATGATTAAACACACCGTCTAATATTACTCGGATGCCCTGTTTGTGACATTCTGACACAAAATTGGTCAAATCCTCGTTTGTACCAAGTCTTGAGTCTAATTTTTTATAATCTGTTGTTTCATAACCATGGCCTACGGATTCAAAAAGCGGTCCGATATAAATTGCATTACATCCGATTTTTTGGATATGAGAAATCCAGGGTAGCAAGGTATTTAACCTATGCACAGGCTCTTCGTAAGAATTCTGTTTCGGTGCCCCTGTCATACCTAATGGATAAATGTGATAAAACACAGCCTCATCATACCACGCCATACTTTTTCCTCCCGCTTTTGTAAAAATATATATGTTTCATTGTATAACTTTTTCCGGTTGATAAATTCTTATTTGTTGTTTATTATCTTCTTTAAAAGCAATCCGTAACAGGTTCTTTTGAAAGCTCAAGCTTTAAAGTACCGCCTGATGTTATTTCAAAATACGACAAATACGGTTTTGTAATCAAATTTCCGTTAAACTCGATTTTCTTGATATAAGGGTATTCAAGGGGATCTTTGTCGCAAATCACAGTGAAAGTTTCAGCATTTAAGCAGGAATGATAACTTTCATTTAATTTAACTGTGGCTTTTCTGAACAAAGGCGTATTAACATAGTAATCCTGATTACCGGGACAAACCTGAGCAAAGCCTAAGCCTGACAGAACATACCACGCCGAAAGCTGACCCACATCTTCATTACCACAGAATCCGTAAGCACCTGTTCTGTATGCTTCCTTTTGTACTTTGCGTGTCCAGTATTGTGTTCGGTGAGCCAGACCTAAAATATTAAAATAGTGAGTAATATTATGGCAAGGCTCATTTGAGTGGTTATAATCCTCATTCCAGAGCTTAGAAAAATCTGCATTCTCAAAAAATTTTTCTAAAAGCTCAATTGTTCTTTCTTCGCCAAAGAGTTTGCTTAAACCGATAACATCATAAGGTACAAACCAGGATTGTTGAAAGATATTACTTTCAACGCATCCGTCATCATCATACTCATTTTCTTCAAACACAAAGTCCCCGTTATCTTTACGAGGTGCTAAAAAGCCAAACTTTTCATCGTAGTTTTCGGTATATTTTTTTACACGGTTTAAAAAGAATTCTTCGTTTTCTTTGTCGCCTTTTTCTTTTGCAAAGAGATACATAGTGTAATCTGCAAGCAGAAATTCCAAGGTATCGCTCAATTCCTCGGGAACAAAAGCATTTTTCAGATACTGTTCGCAGTCGGGTCTTACTGAATAAAAGGGCTTATTGAATAATTCTTTTTCACATTTGCTTGAAGCAAGTCCTATTTTGTATGCCTTTTCCGTATCATAATTCCTGATGTTTTTTAGGTATGCGTCAGCAACAACAAGAAGTCCGGGGTCTCCGACCATAGAGTGCGTGTCAATACCCAAAAGCTCCCATTGCGGGAATGAGGTGTTTTTTGTTTCGGCAATTTTTAAAAGTGAATTAACCTCATCGTTAACGATATCAGGACGGATAATTGCCAAAAGCGGAAATTCGCTTCTGTAAACATCCCAGCCGCTGAATACCGTGCGGTGAATGTAACTGTCATCTTTCATCCTTTTTCCGTCCAAAGAAAAGCTACCGTCAACATCAGCAGAAACTCTCGGATCTAAAAGCGTATGATAAAGGCAGGTGTAAAAAAGCTTTAAATCTGTTTCGTTACTGCCTTCAACATCTACAATGCTGAATGCTTCTTCCCACAAATCAAGTGCATTTTTTCTCTGAGCGTCAAAATCAAAGTCAGGCATTTCCGCTTTTAAGTTCATTCTTGCACCTTCAAGACTTGTATAAGAAATACCGCATTTTAAAACAATTGGCACTTTAAGATTTTTGCCAAACTCTAAAACCAAACCAACATCTTCATGGCAAAATTCTTTTAAATTCTCACTCTGCAGTTCTTCATCTGAAAAGAACTGCATTTTTGTTGGTGTTTCTGAAAGCTCACAAGTAAAATACAAATCATATGAAATGCCACCGTGACCATGACCAAAACCGCCACCCTTTGGTGTGCAGATGATTTTACCTTCAATAGTATTTTCATTAACTATTTTAATTTCCTCAAAATCTGCTTTACCACCGATTCTTCTTGAAAAATTCAATATTATTTTAGCATTCTCGTTTTGAGGATATGTAAATCTTAATATACCGCTATGAACATTTGCAGTAGCTTCCGCTAAAATATTATAACGGTCTAATTTTACGGAATAATAGCCCGCTTCAGTCTTTTCAGTATCGTGGGAAAATTCAGATTTCCAGCCTTTTTTACCCTTTTTAAATTCAACATGACTGTTACTACCGCTTCTTAAATCCGTTTCGCCCGTAACAGGCATAATCTGGATATTTCCCAAATCACCATACCAACCTATACCGCTCATATGGTTAAAGCTGAAGCCTTCTATGGTGTTATCACAATAGTTGTAACCATTACCATTATCTCCGCCTGTTACTGTATCCGGTGAAAGCTGAACCATACCACCAGGAACTGCAGCTCCGGGATATGTTTTGCCACCGCCGTGATAACTTTCTGCCTGACCGTCCGCAACAGTACCAATCATTGTATCAACATATTTTGCCTTATTCATAAAAATCACCTTTTCAAATTTTTATTTGTCTATATAAATTAAAAATGTCCGTATCAGCGGAAATTGGATTCAAGAAAATCTGCAACGCAACCGTCATATTCCGCTTCTGCAAGAAAATAAAAGCCTAGCTGATTTCCTGCATTATATGTAAAAAGAGTTTTGCCGTTCCAGTCGCACATATCAACATCGGAATTACTGCTGATAAATCCCGTGCGTATCTTCTCCTTGAGTTCATCGCTGAGATCAATGGCATTTGGCGAGATTATTCTGTCATCTTCCGATGGCATAAAAAGAGGATTATAATATCCCGAATACCACGTTCTGAAATCCTTGGTGCGATAAATATAGTTTGTGTATCGCATAGCAGGAAGCTGTTCGACAGCAATAACATAATACCAGCTGTTACTGTATTTCATCCAGGGTCCGCCAACATAGCGGTCTTTACCGAAAATGCACTCATCAGACATAAATTTCCGGTTAATCAAATCGGGTGAAGTTGCAAATATATAGCTGAACGGGTGCGGTCCGAATTCAAGAAGCAAAACATATCCGTTTTCACCCTTGGTCAATGCAGAATTAAAAAACTGCCAGCCATTACGGCTTATGAGTGTACGGCTTGACCATTTAATTAAATCCTTGCTTTCGTAAAGAATAATTGTATCGCCACAAAGCATACCGATTTTGCTTTTGGTTCCAAGAACAGCTCCGTAGCCGAGAGGACTGAACGCCATTATAAAGCTCGAATGTATCTGTAAGTTTATTTATATTACGCTTTCCTTTTAAAACAAGTTCTCCTTTAAAATTGTAACATCATAACGGGAATTTAGCAATAGCTTAAACACTATCATAAATATTTCATTATTGTTTTTATTTAAAGTGAGTGATATAATTATATAAGAAAGTTGGTGAGCATTACGGAAAAGGGAATTGTATTTAATATACAAAAGTTTTGTATTCACGATGGGGATGGTATCAGGACTTGCGTGTTCCTGAAGGGATGTCCTCTTCGTTGTATATGGTGCCATAATCCTGAAAGTCTTGAAAGAGAATCCATACTTTCATTTAACAAACAAAAATGCTCATCATGTGGCAGATGTATTGCAGAATGTTCCGCACGAACAATTGAGACCGGCAATTTGAAAATTGACCGAGAAAAGTGCATTAAGTGTGGAAAGTGTTTGGGAACCTGCCTCAACGATGCTAATGAAATTATTGGTAAAGAAATGACAACCCGAGAAGTTCTTGACGAGGTTTTGAAAGACAAGCTGTTCTATAACACATCGGGCGGTGGTCTTACCATTTCAGGCGGTGAGCCATCATATCAACCTGATTTTACTTTAGAGCTTCTCACTTTTGCAAAAGAAAACGGGATTTCTCTCGCTATTGAAACCTGCGGTATCGGTTCGAGAGATTTCTATGAAAACGTCGCAGACCTTGGCACGACATTTCTTTTTGATATAAAATGCCTTGACCCTGTTCGTCACAAGGAGCTTACGGGTGCAGACAATACGCACATCTTATCAAACCTTCAATATCTCATGGACAAAAGTGTGGACATTATTATCCGACTGCCCCTTATCCCTGACTGTAACGACAGCGATGAGGATATTGCAAAGCTTTCTGCATTTCTTAATGCAAACAAAGGACGATACAGATATGCAGAGATTATGCCATATCACACTCTCGGTATCAGCAAATCCGAAAAGCTGGGCACAACTGCTGAATATATTCACGACAGTGCAACGGATGAAGAAATAGCCCGTTGGATTTCCCGTTTCAATTCATATAACATTGATATACGAGTATCAAAATAACGAGGTTTATTTATGAAAAACTTATCTCAGATTGACCCTTTCCTTTATGGATATTTTTTAGACGAAAGTCTTGAAATTGGTGAACGAGTAGGCCTTGCCCTTCTCCACGCTTCAAAGAATCTTGAAATCAGATTTTCCCGTCAGTTGCTCCCTGATACCGCATTTTTAACAGCAAGTGGAAGTTCTGGTTATTCACCTTCTGACGGACTATGGTTTTCTGATGAAAACATTTTAAAGCTTGCAGAAGAATATCCTGAGCACAAGGAAGTTCTTAATCGCTACATTGAAGAAATAAACATCTTCAGAAGCAAGGCAAGAATGCTTAATTGTGAAACCACCGACGCTCTAAACAATTCAGGGGCTGAATGGGGTGGTGGTTGGGGTGGTCACTCCAACCCCGATTACGGAAGAATAATCAATTTCGGTACTGACCATATCCGAGGAATTATCGCGGAAAATCGTGATAAATATCCCGATGAAGCTTGGTTTTATCGTTCATGCTCATATCTTCTTGATGCATTAGATATTTTCGGTGAAAGATACCGTAAATCTGCACTCGAAAACGCTGAAAAATGCGAAAATGCAGACCATAAAGCATTTTATCTTCGTATGGCAAAAGCATTTGAAACAGTACCGAAGAAGCCTGCATATGACTTTATGTCTGCTATATGCTCTTTTATGCTCATCTTTGCCCTTGATGGTAGTGATTCTCCAGGTCGCTTTGACCAGTATATGTACCCTGCATATCAGAAGACCGATAACAAGCAAGAAATAAACAACCTTCTTGACAGACTGTGGGATTATTTCCACGACCATCGTTCATGGAATCTTTGTATTTCCGGTAGTGACGAAAACTGGAACGATGAAAGCAACGAGCTTACATACGAAATTCTAGCTATGGTGAGAAAGAAAGGCTATAATACACCTAACCTTACCTGCCGAGTTCACAGAAACACCCCCGACAAGCTCTGGAATGATATTGCAGATACTCTTGCAGTTGGTACAGGTCTCCCTGCACTTTATAATGACGATGTGGTTTGCGTTGCCCTTGAAAAAATTGGTATTCCGCCTCAAGACAGCCACGATTACTGTATGAATGGCTGTAACCAGATTGACATTCTTGGTAAGAGTCACATGGGGCTTGAAGATGGCGAGGTGGTTTTCACTAAATGCCTTGAATTTGCACTCCATAATGGCACAGATGCCATGAGTGGTAAGAAAATTTCTGTTGAAACAGGCGACCCAACAACATTTACCACCTACGATAGATTTGAACGTGCTTTTATGGACCAGCTTGAGTTTGTGACATACAGTTCCTGTAGCAGTGCAAACAGATGGCAACATATGAGAGGTGTTTTTCAGCCTCATCCTCTGCGTTCCTGTCTTATAGAGGGTTGCCTTGAAAAAGGTCAGGACTACAGAAACGGTGGTCCACTTTACAATCACGGACAGATTTTAGCTGAAGGTATTGCAGATACAGGCGACAGTCTTTATGCTGTCAAAAAGCTCATTTACGATGAAAAGAAATACACAATGGCAGAGCTTATTGATGCCTTAAATGCAAACTTCGAGGGATACGAACAGCTCCACCACGATTTTAGAAGCTGCGAGAAATTCGGTAACGATATTGAAGAGGTTGATAATATAACTGCAAGGGCTCTTAACCGATTTTTTACTGTCCTCAAGCGTAACAATACATACAGAGGTGGTATTTTCACAGGTGGGTGCAGTCCCTTCAACAGAGTTGCAAACTACGGACGCAAAACCGCTGCACTTCCCAACGGAAAGTTAAAGGGTGAACCCCTTCTTGCAGATAGTATAGCTGCAACCCCGGGACGAGATACAAACGGACCTACTGCACAAATAAAATCCGTTCTTAAATACAACCACACCGATGCTTGTAGCGGTTTTGTTTTCCAAAACAAATTTGAGAAAAAGATGTTTAACACCGAGAAAGGTAAGGCTGCCTTCATTGCTCTCGCAAAAGCATTTTTTGCAGGTGGCGGACAGCAATACACAGTAACAGTTGTTTCTCCCCAAGACCTTATTGACGCAAAAGAGCATCCTGAAAACCACAGAAGCCTTATAGTTCGTATTGGTGGCTACAGCGATTATTTTACAAACCTCCCTGAAGAGCTTCAGGACAATGTTATTGAACGAACATTTATGGATACCTAAATCGAATATATGGCAACACCCACTTGTTTCAAAAACAAGTGGGTGTATTTTTACTGATTAAGTTTTATTTTGTAGCAGGATTTACATTCGCAAACTGATTACCGCCTTTGGTAATTGTGAATGTGGTTGAGTTTTCACCGGTTGGCACCATACCACCGAAATTATCGGGAGGTGTCATATTCTCTGCACCCTCAGGCATCTGTGGTCTTTCTCCATTCTGATTTTCAGATGGAGTAAAGCCCTCTGGCATCTCGGGTCTTTCACCCTGAGGCATTTCGCCATCGGGCATCTGAGTAGACTGACCATTTGGTTTTTCAGGTCTTTCCATATCATCAGGCATTTCGGGTAATGCAACTCCTCCAGGAATTTCACCATTCATATTTTCGGGTGGTTCAAACCCTTCGGACATTTCATCGGGGTTAAAGTCTTCAGGCATCTCAGATCTTTCACCCATTGGCATACCGCCCTGCATTTTATTGGATTTGAATGCTGAAAGTTGAATATCTCCCTGCCAGAATGTGTAATCACCTTCGGAAATTTCATCACCTGCAATTATCAGGTAAGTGAAATCGTTCTTGGGTGCGTATTCACCAACAACCTTGCCGTCTGCATTTTTAAGTGTATATGTGCTACCGCCTTTCTGACGGTTTGCAAAAGCAAACACAGCATAAGTCTGCTCGCCACCTGCAATATGGTCGAGCATATTACCTGATGCAACAACACTACCACCATTTATATAAATACCTTTATCGGAGTCAATACCTGCATCACCGCTTGTGGCACAAGCCTGTGCATTAATTGTACCGCCATTGATTACAAGCCAACCGTTAGAGTCAATTCCGTCACCCTCGCCTGTTTTACCATCGCAAAGAATGTTGAGAGTTCCGCCATTCATAGTTGTAACAGAAACATTATCCTCGTTGGTGTTAATTCCGTCATTACCAGAAGTTATGTTAATAATGCCACCATTAATTGTGAGATGCAATTCACTATCAAGACCTTCGTTTTCAGCTTTGATATTGAGAACGCCATCTCCCACATCTCCGCCATTTATATTCATTGTTTTCTTTGAATAGAAAGCGGCATCATATTTATGGAGTTTCTTGCTATCAACAACCTCTGTGCCTTCTTCATTGAGCTCATAAGATTTATAAATTTTTGCAACGTAAGAACCGTTGATGTTGTTTTCTGTACCGTCTGCAATAACTACATTTGCACCTGCTTTAGATGTATCAACATCCTTTGTTGCCTTTTCTTCATCAGCGACACCACATTCATAAACGTTATAGAAAATAACTGCAGGAGCAACTGTGCAAGTAATATCAACACCATTCAGAACGAGAGCAACAACTGCTTCGGGATTTTCTTCTGCATCTTCACCAAGGTCAACTGCAACCTGCCCCAAAGAAAGCTCACCGCTTAAAACATATTTACCCGGCTTTGTTATATGAACAACAGTATGTTCATCTGCTTCTTTCTGTGAATGTTCGTCCTCTTCTGAACCTTCGCCATATTTAAAATCCTGACCCTCAAGATAAAAAACAATATCGTTTGCAGAATAAACTGCCTGCGTATTATCGTTTGTTATTTCCTTTCCGTCAACTTTAATTGCTTCATCAGAAAGCTCAATCTGAACACCATCAATTTTGGGTTCTGTGGGCGTAGCACAACCCGAAAAACAAAAAACTACAACAAGAATACACACTAACAATCTTTTCATTCTAGCAAGTCCTTTCAGAACAATCTTTATATTTTTATTATGGTACTCCAAAACTTGGATTTCAATAATAAAAATATGAATTTTTTGTTAAAAGTTATACTCTACATAACTTTCGACCCAAAATTGCAATTCATCTTATAGGTTGCCGATTACTTTTCAACAATCTCCACATTACCGATTTTACCTTTTACATACTCACCACTTTGGTAATAAACCTCTGAATTGATAGTTACAACTGCATCAGTTGGTACATATAAAACAGCCTTTGTGTCTTGTGGAAGTGTAAGGTTGATAGAGTATTTTCCGTCTGTCTTTTTATAATCAAGGGTGATTAAGCCTTTTACACTTGGAACAGTGCAGCTCATACTGTCGGAGAGAGTGTATTGAGGGTCTATTTTAACTTTTTCATACCCTGCCTCAAGAGGTGCGATACCTGCAAAATGCTTACTCATTATAACAAGAGGTCCACCACTCCATGCGTGATTTTTAGTACCACGCCAAGACTCCCAGAATTCCCAGAGAGTTGAGTAATCCTCGCACATCATATCATTATATCTGTCCTTGATTCTGTCCTTTGCAGTTTCATATTCACCCATTTTACAAAGGGCTTCAAGAACATAATATTCCATATATGGGCTTGAATTTTTAGTGGTTACAAGCACATTTTTGATAGTAGCATACTCCTCTTTATCAGCAAGTCCTGCTAAAACTGCAAGGGCATTTGCTCTGTCATCAGGATTTTTCACATCTTCACTTTTGAAGCCTTCTTCTGTCCAGAGCACCTTATATCCCTTTGCGATAGCAGTTTTTCTTTCAGTAATAAACGAAATGTCCTCGTCTTTTCCTAAAAGCTCTGCCATTTTTTCTACTGTTGAAAGAGCATAGTAAACCCAGGCATTTTCAATAGCTGTCATATCTGCCTTGCTACCCCAGTCAGGCCAATCCCATGAGCCACTGCGATGAACAACAAGATTATTCTCACCTATTTCCCAAAGCTTCAGATAATCAAGAGATGCACCATAGACCTTTTCAACGAAAGCCTTGTCGCCTGTATACTGATAGTAAGTGCCAAAGCCTACGATACCTGCCAACTGCTGAACGGGAAGCTCGAAATAGTCACCACTGATAGGCACAACTGTCTGAAGCACCTTTGTATCGTCAATGTGGGAAAGCATTGCTTCTACACCCTTCTGATACAGCAAATAGGAATTGCAGTCCATAGAGTACATTGTCATAATCATTTCGCTTGTAACATCGCCCCACCATTGAGCTCTTTCTCTGTCAGGACAATCCATGAAATTATCACGCATGGTAACATAGAGAGTACGACGTGATTTCTGCCATATGGAATTCAGGAATTCATCATCGCACTTAAAATCACCGCTGAATGAGCTATTGTAGCCTGTTTCACGATACTGCAAAGAAACAACTGTAACCCCTTTGGGGATTTTATATGTGATATGTTCACCGTTAAACCAACCTAAAGTCTCAAACTCCTGTTCACCCTCTTTGGTAATATAGGTAGTTGAAACTGCTCCGATTATAGTATTTTCAGTTGTTATACGAATCTTTTTCCCTGCAGGCGCTTTGATTTTGAGATAGGGTGTAACCTGAGCATTATAGGGAATATCAACGGTGATTTTTTCACCAAGATTCTTGGTCACAGTATAGTTTTCATAATCCTTTGAGTTTTCGTAATCCTTAAGTCCATAATCTTTCCAAAATGGTATTCCTCTTGGGTAAAGCTTACCGTAAGCCCCCTCGCCACCATCAGCATATTCGGTTGCGTTTTCCCAGGAAGACGCATCAAAATCGACATTTATCCAATCGCCTATATCTTCCCTTGCATCGAAATAAATGCTGTATTCGGGAATTCTGTAGTTAGGCGGATAAAGAGGGCTATCAATATAGGCTGGATGTCTTTTTACTTTCCAAGTTTTGTCGGAAATTATTTTTTTACCCTCGCCTATTGTTTCAAAAATGAAACCACCTTGTCCGCTACTGGAAGAGGAATAACTTGTTTCATTATCCCAATACCACACCAAAGCACAAATTGAGTTTTCACCTTTTTTAAGATATGGTGCAATATCAATGCTGTCATAATATCCGCTGTTTTCAGCAGGGCCACGTTTCACACTTCCCTCAAAAACAACAGTTTCTCCGTTTATGTAAAGCCAATATTTTGAGTCGGCAGAGATGTGGGCAATAAGCTCTTCGGGAACTTTATCAAGACTTACCTTTTTATTAAAGCACATCCAGACATTTTTCTCTGTAAGATTTTCTTTATCCCAAATCCATTTTGCTTTCCAATCAGTTTTCTCTTCAGTGAAAATCACGCTATATTCGGGAATAGTTTCAGGAATTTTATAATCGTTTGTAAATGGTATCAATGACGCATCACCCCATGAAAAAATTGATGATATAAACGCTGCCGCTATTGCAAGATAAGAAACAATCGTCTGTAAAATTTGCATAGGAACCTCCCTCATTCTGTATATATCACAACAGGTCCGTAAAGACCACCTGATACATAATCTTTACCAAAGTCTATTTCCCCATCGAAATAGGGAGATAATTCATCTGTTTTCCACTTATCAAAGTAATCGGTATGAGCATACCAATTAGCTGACGTGTTAGTTACAATCACTTTAAGAGTGTTATTTTTGTTAAGTACGCCTTCGGGGATTTTCAAGCTATACGGAGGCATCAAAGATGTTCCTAATAATTGGTCATTGAGATATACAGAAGCTACGAAACGCACATCACCAAGGTTTATTTCACCTTCTTTGCCAATCTTTTCATCAGGGAGTGTAAATGTTGTTTTATAAACGCCGCTACCTGAGTAGGCACTACCAATCAAATAAGACCAATCACCCAGCTTTATAGGGACTGCTTTATCGGAATGTTTTATATTCTCAAATCCTTTTTCATTACAAATGAGTTCGGTTTCTTTGCTGAACATAAAGTCATTCTGAATATCAAATTTTGTTTTAAAATATTTTTTCTTTTCAGCATTAAGTTGCTCGTCTGTTAGTAATACCACAGCCGTTTCACCTATGGCAAGAGAGATATTCAGAACGCTATTTTCAGATTCTAAATGTTGCAATTCACCATTTTCCAAATCAAGCAGATAGCCTTTTGATGAGGGCAGATGAATCTTATAATTCCCATTCTCCCCTATTTCCCTGAACAGACAGAAAACATCTGCATTGTCTGCTTTTCTGTGCATTGCACGTAAGCCTTTTCCATCAGCTTCGATTACGGGAGTAAGATTTGAGGGATTACCGGTAACTATGCCACCACATTCAATAAAACTATTCAATACTTTTCCAGTAGCATCGGGAATATAGGTATCTTCGGGAATGATAATGTTTTTATATTTCGCTCTACCGATGTGCAAATAACCATCGGTTATTTCTGCGGTTTGAATTACATCGTCGTCAACAATGTCAAAATCCACCATCATATCTTCAAGGGTTCTGCCAAGAGTATCGAATTTTTTTTCTAAAAGCTCGGCTTTCAGACCACCCTGAAAATCGGACACGGGATAATAAAGACCTGTTTCGCAAACACGTTCTCCGAGAGAAGCTATATATAATAATCTTTCTGTGTAACTATTGAATTGACCGAGATAACGGTAGAATACCTGATTTTCTGTAAAAATCGGTAGTTCCTGTGCAAGTAACTGACCTTTTCTACCAAGCGGGAAATTAAAAGGATTAAAAATATTTATTCCACGCACCGCCTGATATCCAACAGTATATCTCATTATATCATAATTGAGCCCCGGTCCTGCTACACCAAAAATTTCACTCATTGCAAGTTTTGTGCCGTTCTGCACCGCAGCAGATGAAGCGTATCTTGGGAAAAATCCGTTATAGCAATTCAAATCATCTTTTTTGTTTGTTTTATTTTCGGGATAAATCTGACGCCATATAACATCTACACCTGGAATATCAAAGCATCTTAAAGCACGCATCAGATTAAAATTGCCGCCCCCCTCCATACAACCGAGAGGATTATGGTCTTTATCGAGATGCCCTGTGAAAGCGATACCATTCTTATTCGCCCATTTTTTGCAAGGAAGAAGATAATTCTCGCAGAACATTTTGCTACATAAATCGTACCATCGATGCAATATATAAACATTCTCCTCTGTAGGAGCTATTCTTTTTGCAATCAACGGAAGATTTGGCAAAATTGATTCGCCATATTCGGTTTCGTATTTCTTTGCTAATTCTTCATTGAAAGGCATAAACGGTGCTTTGGGTTCATCTGTAAACACGGCACCGACAACTTTAGAAAACTCATTTTTTAAAGAATCAGCATATTTCTGGTGAGTAATTTCTATAAAATATTCCGTTGCTTTTTTATTCAATAAATCGGGACAACCGCCATCTCTTTTTTCTGCAACATATTCTGTTACGACAGCATCTTCAGAGAATATGTAACCCTCTTCGATTATTTCTTTATCATTCAAAAATGACACAAGAACATCGGAGGTTATTTTTTTATACACATCACCTGCAGAAAATGAATGCTCATAAAATTCCAGTATCTGTTGTGCATATTCGGGATGGTCTTCCATAACCTTTCCGCAAGCACTGCCTGAGGGCCAACCACCCTCATCATAAATCCAACAATTCATACCAAGGGCTTTACCCTTTCGGATTGCATAAGCACAAAGGTCCAAATACGCTTCCGAGAGATAATCGGGTTCAAGATTTGTTGGCATACTGTCAGGGCGGAATTCCTTTGGCTCCGGGAGAATATAAAACGCCCGAATGCCGAGATTCTGCATTTCAGTAAGCTGGATATCTATAATTTCCTGATTACAGACATCATTCCATACCCATATATAAACAGGAGCATATAAAACATCAGGAAATCTAAAATTATTTATATCAAACACTTCGTTATTTTTCATTGTTCAAATCAAACCTTTTCATCGTATCTGCCTTGCTTTTTCAATCGGTTTACAAAACATTTCAAGGCAACAACCATTATCACATAGAATACCGCTAGTAAAATGGGATATACCTTTATGCCAAATAATCGACTTATAAGGCTTACCATAGGCGGTGCTAACATAACACCAATATATGCAAAGGCAATCTGGGAACCCATAATTGATTGTGATACATCTTTGCCGAAATTGTGTGGAGTCAGATGTATCATATTGGGGTAAATAGAGCCATTACCCAAACCTACAAGAAAAAGACCTGCAACAGTAACTGCACCCGGCAAAGGAAGAAGCATAATTGCAATGGCGGGAGCAAGAATAACAGTACCTATGCCAATACGCTTCCAAGTACTGATTTTATTTGCAAGTAGACCTGAAACAAATCGCCCGATAGACATACCAACATAATATATTGTCAGTGCAAGAGCACCATACTTTACCTCAAAGCCTTTTTCTTCTACAAGATATGTACTGCCCCATACTCCACAAGCATATTCAATGGCATTGGTAACCAGCATAATAAGCCATACCTGACGCACTTCTGATTTTTTAGCCATCTGCAAAAGAGTAAGATTCACACCTTTTTCCTCTTCTATTTCTTCAGTTGAAGAACTCTTTTTCCACAAAGGCATGGACACAATAAGCATAATTGTAATAGCCAACTGCACATAAAAAGCATAGCGGTAACCACCACGCCAACCTATGTCACTTAACGCCCGTGACATAAGGTAAGGGCTGAGAGAGACCCCCACACCATAAAAGCAGTGAAGAAAATTCATATGACTTGCTTTGCAGTGAAGAGCCACATAATTATTAAGTCCTGAATCTATTGCACCTGCACCAAGTCCGAGAACAATAGCTAAGGGTATCATAAACCAAAAGGATGGTGCCACAGAGAAACCGAGCAAAGATAGTGCCGTCATAGCGGTACTGAACGCTGTAACCTTAGCAGTACCTAATTTGTTAAGAATTCTCGCACTGAACATACTTGATAAAACAGTGCAACCTGAAATTAGGAAGGTAAGAACACTTACCGCCTCAACAGGTATATTCATCTCATTATGAATAGCAGGCCATGCAGAACCGATAAGGGAATCGGGAACGCCAAGACCTATAAATGCAATATAAATTACAACGAGAAGTATAGTCGCCATAAATAACACCTCTATAAAAAATTGAAAAACAAATATCTATGAAATTTGCACTGATTACCTCTTTTGTTTCAGTTTGCATACTAATGCATTCATGCCCGAACCTACCAAGGAGCCAATACCCGACACCACCAGATACCAGAGAGAATATATCAATGCTGATTCGTTGTAGTAGATAAACACCGACGGTATAAATACAACAGCGGTGATAAACAGATACAAATATTTTATCTTAATTATAATATTTTTTCTAAAAGGTCGCCGACTGCTTTAGCCATAGACATAAAGCCAAGGTCGTTGGGATGGCAGTTATCGACTGTGCCCTCATTTTCTGCCATTTTCATAAGCGTTCTGCCATCAATGAGATACACATTCTTATCTCCGCCTTCAAGGGCATTATGATAAGTTGTTTTGATTATGCCCAAACGAATTTCTTCATCTTCAGTCAAAGTAAATTTGGGTCTTGAAAGCAATATTATAGGCAAGTTGGGATTCTCTTTGCGAATAAACTTAAACATTCTTTCGTGGGTTTCATTTAAATACTCTATTGTTGGTGCATTATGGTCATAGTCATACACAAACACAGACATATCCAGCTTACTTATATATTCTGCAATTTCGTCCTCTGCCCTTGCGCTACCTGAAAAACCAAGGTTAATATAATCTGCATTCAATCTTCGGGATATGATGCTTTCATAAGAAATCCCGGATCTTGAAGCACAACCACCTTGAGTTATAGAAGAACCGTAATAAACAATAGGGTTTTCTATGTTATATGGTTCAGGTTGACTTATAACAGCACCATCTTTTACACCGATATAAAGTTCAGAGATTTCGCTGTAGAGAGGAAGGTTTATTGTTATATCACGCATTTCTGATAAACCAAAGAAGATAACGCTTTCGTACCCATCCTTAATATCAAAGGGTGGAATAAAAGTTTCAATATACTTTGGGGATTCGTTGCCAACATATAAATCGAATCCTGCTGAGCCTGTTAAAGCAAAATGAGGCATTTTTCCTATACTTGGCATTTTTGCATGTATAGCAACATAAGGGCTATCTGTTTTAAATCTCACCCTGCCACCTGCTGTATGAGTATGCAAACCATAAACACCATCATTAACAGTTTTCGCAACGTTTTCAGGCATTCTTCTGAATTTTCCTGACTCATAAAACACACCATAAATCTTAAACGGTGGTTGCTTGATATCATAAAATTTAATATCTTCAATATCCAATCCGGTATCAACATTAAAATTGGAATCGATGGATGTAATATCGCTCATACAGATACCTCTTCAAATTAAAACTTGTCAGTTTGTTCTACCTATTTTATCCAGCGGAATATCCTGAAAATCCGGAATAGTTTTTCTCAACTTCGCAATTTCCTTTATGCTGTAATTACCCGATTCCATATCAACAAATGTTTTGTCTGCACTGTTAAGAGAACGCACCTCATTATCAGATATAACACTGAATCTGTATGCCGAAGCACTTATATCACCAATTTCTTTAGATTTATTGAAGATAAGGTTACCCTTCACAGTACATGCAGGATTAGGTATGTATGCTTCAGTTTCACTCTGAGAAATATCATCCGTCATTGTTTTGTATTCAGGGAATGCTTCCTGCCAGATTTCGCTCTGCCACGGTGAAGCGTAGAGGGCATCCCACATATCACCGCTCCCCACATGAGCATGGGTAAACCAGCCCTTGTTGAGCGCACCGTCTCTTGCTCTTTCGTCAAAGTAAATTGCATTTTCGCCTGAATTTACAATTATATTGTTTTCGACAACATTATCTCTGCCACCACCGATATGGATTGATTTTCTCGGAATATTGATTAACAGGTTGCCGTAAATCTGTTGACCTGAAAGAGCATCATCAAGATAGATACCATCAGGCTTATGCTCGCCTGAACCAATGTTATATATACAGTTATATCTTACGATATTGCCGTACCACACCCAACTTCTTCCCGAATAAATCGCACCTGCATCATCAGAAAGTAAACAAACATCGTGAATGTTGTTATATTCCACAATATGATTGTTACCTTTATATGTAATTGCTTCGTGGGGAGAATTTACCATTTCATTATGAGAACAAACGTTACCGACACCAAGCAAAGTAACGGCAGGCTGATAAGTCTTATAAATCTCCGACCAATCGTGGATATAGTTATTATCTGCTTTACTGTTGCCTGCAGTGAGAGTTTCGGTGTCACCGCCGTCGATGATAATTCCACCCTTACCTGTACGGGTAATTTCGTTGTTATATGCAAGGTTATTGCTCCCTTTCATGATAATAGCATTACCTGCAACGTTTTTGACAAGACAGTTCTGCATCGTATTGTTATTTCCTGCGATAACAACACCATCTGCTCTTGTTCCCTTTACAGTTATTCCGTCAAAGATTATATAATCCGATTCAGCATTGATTACGGGCTTAAGAGATAAAGAGAGGTCGATTTGTGCTTCTTCCATATTTTCGGGTTTCCATAAACAAAGCAAACCATTTTTTCGGTCAAGATACCATTCACCTTGTGCTGTCAATTCTTCAAGCACATTGAAAAAATAGTAGGGTGCCTCTGTTTTTGTTCCGTAAAGGCTTACGAATTTAGGAGAAATCTCCCCCGTTTCTTTATCAAAATTTCCTATGGGTGATGAAGCATCTGCCCAATCGTATTTCCAATAGCCGAACATCCACACATCATCAAGTGTTTTCCAACCAGCAATTCTTCCGGCAAGATCAGAATTAACCCTATAAACATCCGATTCGGGATTACGAATTTTATCCCAATCTTTAACTTCCGTAAGTGCACCGTCAGACTCCCTACCCAGACCTGTTTTCACTACTTCTTCAGTAAGGAGGAAATCATTATCAGGGTATCTTGCAACAGTTTGTCTTTTATCATCCACAAAAAGCTCGCAGTAAAGCTCGCCCACATAATCACCATCATAACTATTTGCAGTATGATATGAACCAATTGCGTATATTTTGCCCCAATCATCTCTGGTAAGAGAGTATGGTGCTTTTGTCAAATCTGCAACTACAACATTTTTTCTGGCTTCATTTGTAAGTCTTTTTGAAATTGCAGGATATTCGGTTACAGATTTAAAATCATTAGCTGAAAGAGTTACACCACCATTGAGAACAACCTCTCCGCCATAACTGCAGTATGTTATGGGACACTCTGCAGTGCCCGAATCTTCTTTTGTAAATTCAAGAGATGATACTCTGTATTCGCCCGCTTCAATACAAACAGTTATTCCGTTTTTGCTTGATTTATCGGTATTTCTCACCGCCTCAATTGCTTTTTCAATAGTGAGGAAAGGTGAAGCCTTGGTTCCGTTATTATTGTCATTACCCTTTGTGCTAACATAAAAATCGCCTTTAATCATTTTATCATCATCTTCCGTATTTGTGTATGTTGAAAGAGTGGGTATGGGAGCTTGGTATCCTTTATATATTTCATCAATTGCAAAAGGTACTATATATGAATAACTGCCGATAGCAAATCCCACCAAAACAACAAGGGAAATAATCGCTTTCAATATTTTACTGCTAAATATTTTAAAAACACAGAGAATTGCAAGAACTGTTGTGATACTAAATGATATGTAAACGGGAATTATCAAGGCAGGCAAGTTAAGCTCGCCATTGCCTATTATGGCGTTTATCAAAAACATAAGTCCGATAAGGACAAATGCAAAAACCAACGCCGTAACAACTGCATTTTCAACTATTTTCTTTTTATTTGCTTTTTTGTTCAGCGGTATCGCAAGTAAGGCTCCGCCCAAACAAACCACGACAGCAAGAATAAACTGAAGTGGAGTGTATTCGTAACACAGATACTGCATATGGAAATAATAAAGACCGACAATGGATAAAGCAATACCCAAAACAAGACCAATAATCCCAGATATTTTTTTCTTTTGGTAAACTTTTTTCATAAAAACCCCAGCTCCTTAAATTGGAATTCATAAAATTGATTATACCACCCACACAAAACAAAGCAATTAGAAATCACAAACCATATTTTCGTATGAAATATGAAGGTGTACAGCTCCAAGCGTGGCAGAGGCTGTTTATCATTCTGTCCTTATAGGGTGAAAAATCAAGGTCATGAGGAATATATGCTTCCCAGAAGGTGTCTGCACCAAGCTCAACCATTCCGCCCCAAAATTTTTTCAAATATTGCACCGCTTCAGCCTTCATATTAAGCTTTAGCATAGCTTCAATAACATAGTGACGCATATAGGGTGTAACAGGTTGCTTGAAATCCTTGTTATCAAGGCAAGAAAGAAGAAGCTTTTTTGCATCTTCCTCATTTATCACACCGCCCAAAATCATCCATACCTGAGAATGAAGGCTGAGCTGACCATTAACTAAAGCATTTACAAATACTTTTTCGCATTCATCATAAAGGTGCTTTTTTGAGGCGGAACGCACCTCGGAAATAAGAGAAGAATATTTTTCATATTCCCCATCACCTATTGCTTTCAATAATTCAGAAAAGCGTTCAAGAGTATAAAGATACACCCCTTGTAACGCGGTCATACATTCAAGACCAGGACACCAATCAATAAAAGCAAACCATCCATCCTGCTTGGTTGCAATCAGATTTTCATCAAGGGTAGCGCTGAAGCTTTCAAGCTGCGATTTGCAAATACTCAAAAGGTCGTTAACAACATCCGTATCCCCTGTATGCTCGTAGTAATCGCAAACACTTACAACATATAAAAGTGCATAGTCCTCAATGTGTGTCGCACCCGAATGGTAATATGGCGTTTCATAAACGAAGGATGGTAAGAAGCCTGAATCATTACATTCCCCTGCTGCAAAAAGATACAAGCATCTTTTTACGATTTCAAGGTTATTGAATGTATAATAATTTGCAAGGGCTTCAAGACGAAGGTCGCCAATCCAAAGACGACGGTCACGCTTGGGACCATCTTCAAAGAAGGTCTGCATACATTCCTTGAGAGTGTTTGTTGCAACAAGGTCAATTTTATTCAGCAAAGCATCTGTTGTTTTTGCAGACTCCAGCACAGATACATCAGCACTTGTTGAAGCACGGAAGCTGAAATCAAAAAGTCTTATTGGTCGGGTGGTTCTTTCCACCGTTATTTTTATGTATCTGCAAGCGTATCTTCTGGGCATAGTTATTTTCTGAGGAAAATCAAGATTGATAACTTCCTCTTGCAACCAGGTTTTTGAAAGAATACCATTATATTGAGAAAAATCAACATTGATTTCTCTCATATCTTCGCCAAACTTTATATTCAGACGAACAGGAGCATCGACAAAAATATCAACTCTGTCAAATGAAAAGGAAAAATGCCCTACCGCATGCTCCCCAAGGTCGAGAAGAACACTATCCCCGTCCGAACCTATAAATTCGGTTATATCCGGAGTAAGAGCTGAAAATTTCAGTTGAGGAAAATTCTCCTGAGCCTTACTCAAAAAGTAGCTTTTATCTTTCATTGAATATACATCTCACTTTAATATTACGATTTCGATTGCTAAAAGCAAGTTATACAAATTCAAATTTATCAAGTTAGTTATACCACCCAACCAAAACAAAAAGCAACATTTCACTGTTGCTTTTATCGGTGTTTTAAAAATTAAAACTCATTCGAAACACTCGATTACATCCGAGCCTGATTTTACAAATGCAATAAACTCATCAATGTTTGCAGTAATTTCATAAGTACCTTTAGTATAAACCTTTTTATCTTTTGTAAGAATCCATTCACCGTCGGGGATATAAACAGTTTTTACTGTCTGACCTTTTTCCATAATGGGTGCAAAAATTATATCATCACCAAAGAAATACTGACCATCAAGTGTATAACAGATTTCGTCATCAGGATACTGGAAGAACATAGGCCGCATAACCGGATAACCCTTTTCGCTTGCGATATTCATCTGCTTTTTAATATATGGTCTTAATTTTTCACGGATAAAAATAAGGCCTTTGAGTATTTCAAAATTCTCGTCACCAAAGCTCCATATTTCATTTGGATCGCCGCTTGGCTCTTTAAGACCCGGTGTTGGCTCAAAATGGCGTATTCTTGAACCGTGAAGTCGCATTACGGGGCTGAAAAGTCCGAACTGGAACCAACGGACAATAAGTTCTTTAAAGTAGTCGCTTGTTATATCTGCACCATAAAAACCACCGATATCAGTATTCCACCACGGGATACCGCACATTGACATATTAAGTCCTGCTTTAACCTGACAAGCGAGGCTTTCAAAGGTGGATTCAATATCTCCTGACCAGACAAGAGAACCGAATTTCTGACTGCCTAAATATGCACAACGGGTCAGGGTGATTATATCATCTCTGCCGATTGACTTGAATCCGTCATAAGCCATTTTGGAATAGTAATACGGGTATAAAAGTCCAACCATATCAGCTCTGCCTGCATACCAGATAAGGTTATCAAAATGCTCGGGATGAATTTCAGGCTCTGCCTCGTCAAACCAAAGAGCATCAACGCCATTATCAATATAATTCTGTTTTAATTTGCTCCACACATAATCTCTTGTGGCAGGATTGGTAACGTCGATTTCACCTTGCCAACCATAGAAATCAAAAACCCGGTCACATCCACGGGTTGTACGCATAAGCATATTGTTGTTCCTCATATAGTGGTAGTTTTCGCTTCCACCGTTTATGGTTGGCCACACTGAAACAACAAGCTTTGTATTCATACTGTGAAGCTCATCGCTCATAGACTTAACATCGGGCCAGTATTCGGGGTCAAATTTGTAGTCACCCTGCTCTGTCCAATGGAAATAGTCAGCAATAATTACTGAAAGCGGAATACCAAGCTCTTTATATTTTCTTGCAACTGAAAGTAACTCCTCTTGTGTTTCATAACGGAGTCTGCACTGCCAGAATCCCGTTGCCCAGTCAGGCATTTCGGGTGCATAGCCTGTTAAATCAGAGAGAGTTGTACAAACCTCTTTTGGTGTACCTGCAATAACAACAAAGTCCATAAATCTGCAACAGTCACAGCTCCAGCGGGTGCGATTATTTGAAAGCTCGCAAAGACCTGTTGATGGATTATTCCAAATGAAGCCGTAACCAAGTGATGAATAAACATAAGGAATTGTGCATTTTGCATTTACATTTCGAATGTCTATTGAAGAGCCTTTAAGGTCAAATTCATTGTCCCAACTGTGACCAAGGCCAAAGAAATGCTCATTTTTATTTGGCTCAAAGGTAACTCTTGCAGACCAAAGACCACTAGCCTTGTTATCGAAATGGCGGTAGTTGCTCTTGAATGTAAGCTCGGGCTTTTCTTCAAGAATAATTTTGCCGTTTTTATAGAAGGTCAACTTTCCGTTTGTCTCAACTTTAACTTTAAGAATACCACAGGTAAGAGTTGCATAATTTTCAAATTCTTCAATTTCACACTCTACATTTTGTGGCATAAGAGTATAGTTTTCATCAATCACCTGAGCGTCAGGAAATGACTGAAAACGGATAGCATTGTTACCACAAGGAGTTATTCTTATAAGCTCCGTATATCGCATTAAAAGAAGTTCATTGTCTTTAATTGTAAGGTTATCCATTAAATCAACTCCCTAAATCTATTCTTTTTATTCTGCAACACGAATAAGCAAAACCATATCCGTTGCTTTTGGCTTTTCGCCAATAAAATGCCCACCCTGTTTTGTTGCGGTGAATTCATTTTCTTCGTACTATTCACAGTTTATGGTGGGGTAACCCATTGATATGTGTATTCACCTTCAGCATCAAGACTGCCAACAGTACCTGTTTTTATTCCACATTTGCCTTTAATATTTTCATTTTCTGCCACAGTTTCATCGATACAAAGCTCATACACATTCACGATAGCTTGTCAGACACCAGAAACGGAACGAATACAACCGAAAATATCAACAGTATACGATAATTATAAAAATAAATTTCCTTTTTGCCATAGTATCGTATATCATTCTGTTTATATTACCAAAACTAATTATATCACATATCTAATTATATTTCCACTCTTACATTTTTGTAAAAATTTTTGCTGTATAACATAAGAACACCAAACATTTTCCCACAGTTAAATGATACATTTTTTATTGATTTACATTTATTTATATTATATAATTCCATTAAGTACTCTCGAAAGGAAGATAAATATGAAACTAAGAGCACCTGCAGTGCCACTAATTACAGTTGACCCGTTTTTTACTGTATGGTCACCTGATATAAATCTCAACTATTCCAAAACTGAACATTGGTCAGGTTTAGGTAATTCAATAATCGGTACAATCAATATTGACGGCAAGGAACTTCTTTTCCTTGGTTACCATAGAGATATACATAAAATCAAGCAGATTTCTCTTGAAATTGATGCCCTTTCTACCTCAGCTGTATTTGAGAATGAGGAAATCACCTTAAAAATCAATTTCCTCTCTCCCCTTATTCCTGATGATTACAGGCTTCTCACTCGTCCTGTTTCATATCTTGAAATTGCTTATGAATCAAAAGACGGCAAAGAACATCAGGTTTCAGTAAACATTGCTGCGAGTGAAGAGCTTTGCCTTGATGAACCTAACGATGATATTGTTGACACAGAAAGTGTTTCCGTTGATGGTCTTACTGTTATGAAAATGGGCAACACTATTCAGAACCCACTTAATAAAAGCGGTGACTGCGTTAAAATTGATTGGGGTTATTTATATCTCGGCTGTAACTCCGCTGAAGCAAATGGCTTTGCAAACGAAATATGGGGCGACGCTCATATCAATATCACCACACCTCTCGAAGAAAACAAGGCAGTTGTCTATTACTTTGCTTACGATGATGTTGAAAGCATTGAATATTTTGGAAAACATCTTCGTTCTTATTGGAACAAGGATGGTCAGACCATAACCGAAGCAATTTCGGAAGCTGCAAAAGAATATGACGATCTTAAAATCCGATGCACAGAATTCGGTGATAATCTTTACAATAATGCTCTCAAAGCAGGTGGCGAAAAATATGCAGAGCTTCTCGCTCTCGCTTATCGTCAGGTTATTGCAGGTCATAAGCTTGTTCTTGACGAAGATGGCGAAATACTTTTCATTTCAAAAGAATGCAACTCAAATGGTTGTGCTGCAACAGTTGACGTTTCATACCCCTCAACACCTATGTTCTTGATTTACAATCCCGAACTTGTTAAAGGTATGATGCGCCCGATACTCCGCTTTGCAAAGAGCGATAAATGGGTATTTGATTTTGCGCCCCACGACTGCGGTCAGTATCCGCTTGT
>JAZNHK010000216.1:0-5725 GCA_045576915.1 Acutalibacteraceae bacterium | reverse complement strand
GCAGGTCTTTCCTGTGCATATTTTCTTGCAATAAAAGGCTATTCTGTGGAGATTTTTGAAAGTGAAAGTCATGGTGGCGGTATGCTTCGTTACGGCATACCTGCCTACAGATTGCCCAAGGATATTCTTGATAAAGAAATTGAAAGCATTGAAAAAATGGGTGTGAAAATCCATTATAATAAAAGGCTCGGCAGAGATTTTACCATTCAGTCACTTAAAGGTGATTTTGATGCGGTGTTTGTTGCAACCGGTGCCTGGAGTGCATCGGAAATGAGATGTCCCGGTGAGGATGCAGATGGCGTTTTTGGTGGCATTGATGTGCTTTACAAGGTGGCAAAGGGCGAAAAGGTTGATTTAGGAAAAAGAGTTTGCGTTGTAGGTGGTGGTAATACTGCAATTGATGCTGTCCGTACCGCTGTAAGACTCGGTGCTGAAGAAGTTAACCTCATTTACAGAAGAACTGAAAAGGAAATGCCTGCAGAACCCGATGAAATTCGCGATGCAAAAGCAGAGGGCGTGAAGTTCAGATTCCTTTGCTCCCCCCTTGAGGTAATAAGCAAAAACGGTAAAGCAACAGGTCTTAAGGTTCAGAAAATGGAGCTCGGCGAGCCTGATGCAAGTGGCAGAAGAACACCCGTTGCCATTGATGGTGCAACTGAAGTTATAGAATGTGATTCTGTTATTTCTGCTATCGGACAGAAGGTTGTGGGCAGTGATATTGACTCTCTTGAATTAACAAGAAAATCAACTATTGCTGTTGACGAAGCTACATTTATGACATCTGTTCAGGGCGTTTTTGCTGCAGGTGACGTTATAAACAAAGGTCCTGATATTGCCATAAGGGCAATTGCAGGAGGCAAGTACGCCGCAAGGAGTATTGATTGTTGGTTCAAGGGTGTAAATGTTCCGCCCGAGCTTCCTGAATATTCTGTTAATAAAAGCTTTAACCCTGATGTTTTAAAGGGTATGCCCGTTATTGACAGGGCAGAAATTACTCTTGTGGATGCAGATGTGAGAAACAAAAATTTTGAGGAAGCGGCTTTCACTTTTACAAAGGAAGAGGCAATCAAAGAGGCTTCCAGATGCCTTGAGTGTGGTTGCTCTGCGGTTTATTCCTGCGAGCTTTTGCCATACGCCCGTGATTATGATGCCTTTGCTATGAACCTTTCAGGTAAATCAAGGCAGTATCCCAAGGATAAAAGCCATCCGTTTATTGTCCGTGATAACAACAAATGTATCCTTTGCGGTCAATGTGTAAGGGCTTGTAAGGAAATAAGCGGTACGGAAAACCTTGGTCTTTTCGGACGTGGCTTCGGCACATTACCCCTGTGTGCATTTGATTTGCCCTTGGGTGAAAGTAAGTGTGTTTCCTGTGGTGCGTGTGTTAACGTTTGTCCCACAGGTGCATTGACAACCGGAGTGCCCACTCCCAAAAATCCGCCCCTGCCCTTTGAAGAAAGTGAATGGGTTTGCGGTTTCTGTGACAGAAAATGTAAATTTATAAAACGCACAATCAACGGCAGAGCAGTTAAAATGATTCCTCAGAAAATAGGGGAGAGCTGTTCAATCGGCGTGTTCCTGCTTCCGGCAAAGGAAAATGCGGAATTCGGAACTCGGAATTCCGAATGGAAGGATAGAATTTTTGGGTCATTGGATTATTTTGACGGAAGTGAAGAAGAAATTTGGAATGAGTTTATAAGTGCTAAGTGCTAAGTGCTAAATGCTAAATGCTAAGTGCTAAGTGCGAAATGCGAAGTGCGAAGTGCGAAGTGCGAAGTGCGAAGTGCGGAATGCGAAGTGCGAAGTGCGAAGTGCGAAGTGCGAAGTGCGAAGTGCTGAGTGCTAAATGCTAAGTGCTAAATACGGAATTACGCATTACAAATTAAAATTGCGTCGCAGACCCGAAACTTTTAACTTTTAACTTTCAACTTTTAACTTTTAACGACTTGCCACTTTATGTTGTACAAAAACAACCAACTATTTTGTGTAAAATGACGGAATGGTCTAAAAGCCTTGTACTATAAGGGTTTTTGGTGGCTTTTGCCGCAAAATACGGTTGCGATTTTTATAATATAAATGGAAAATATCTATTGACTTTATGTGCCATTTGTAATATAATCAATGCAGGCTATAAGTGATGCTATATCTATGCGCACTTTTGTGGCAAGAGGATTGCTCCTCAATTTCAAGTAAAGGAAGATTTTAATGAAAAAAATTCTTGCGATTTTTCTTTCTGCGTTGCTCATTTGCATAAGCGTTGCACCCATGAGCTTTGCAGCAGTGGTTGACCTCGGCCTCGCAACACGAGTTATGGAGGGCGAGTACGACAACGCTAACAACGGAACAGATGTTATTACAGAAACAACTTTCACCGTTGCACTCAAAGTTCCTGCAGTTAAGAAGCTTACCGGTGTTAACCTCTACTTCTCTTTTGACCCTGCTGTTCTCAGCGTGGTAAATGCAGGTGCTGCCGGCGTAGAAGATGAAGATGGCAATTTCAATGCATATTTCAACGGCATTTCCGTAAACGGTTACAAATCCGGAACAGATAGCGAATATTCTTTCGGTTGGATTTCTAACAACGGTGTTACCAAAAACGCTGCAAGAGATATGTTCTATATCACTTTCAACGTTCTCGACACAACAAAGACTGATACAGCTATCAATCTTTATGTTGAAGAGTTCCGTACAGACGATGGCGACGATTCCAATGATGTTACATCAACTACATACGTAGAAAGCATGGCAGTTTCATTCCTCTTCCCCGAGGGAACACCTCCTGCTTCTACTGAGATTGTTGAAGACGAAACAAACAGCGATACTTCAGCTACTGATATCAACGCTCTTCTCGATATGATCAGAGAAATGCTCAACGGCAACGGCGTAACTTTCGCAGACCTTGCAGACGCTATTGCAAATATGCTCGGTAACGCAGAAATCACAGATATTATCGAACAGCTCGTTGATGGTAACGTTGATATTTCTGATATGTTCCAGCAGATTCTTGATGGTCTTGGTCTTGACTTCGGTTCGCTTGAAGATCTTCTTAACAAGATTATCGAATTCCTTAAAGGTCTCTTCGGTGGCGGTGAGGATAACGGTGGCGACACAACTTCTACAATGACAACAGCTGCTAACGATGCTAACCTTGATACAACTGCTGAAGGCTCTTCACAGGGTTCTGAAGAAACAGGTGATGCAGGTATTGCTCTCGCAGCAACAGTTTGCGTAGTAGCTTCTGCAGCATTCGTTCTTACCAGAAAGAAAAAAGAAACAGTTTAATCGCAAGTTAAATGTGTATAGTAAAAACCACCTCGGTTGAGGTGGTTTTTTTATTATGGGTTAATATGGTGGGGTGCCTTTACTTTATCATGGGGCTGGTAACTGGTGGCTGGCGACTAAAAAAAGCGTCCCGAAGGACGCTTTTTTACATACCAAGCATTGATGCCATCATGCCTTTTTTCTTTTCTTTTTTGGGCTTGTAAACAGGGGGATTTTCAAGTCTTAATCTGGCACTTTTACTTTTCTGAAGATATTTGATAATTTCGCAAACGGGCTCTTGCATAGTTTCGCTGAAATGCTCTTTTGCAATATCTACAAGGTCAGGGTTATCTGCAAGTGAACAACCAAGGATTGTAACTGCAACAATACTCTGGGTATCGTTTGTGCCATCCTCATAAATATCATTAAGGAGCTTGAAAAGCTTCTTCATTTTAGCCGGGTTGTTTTCGCGGATGGTGTCGATAACAACTGCGTTACCGTGCTTTGTGAAGAAATCTTCAGCTAAAAATTCGCCGTATTGGTCAAGGTTGTTTTTGTACTCATCACGAAGCTCAGGATAAACTGTTGTAAAACGGCTGCCGAGTGTATTTGCGTCGTATGCGAGCACACCACTTTTTGCCTGTGTTCTTGAAACGGGCGTGGGAGCTTTTTTACCGCTGTGAGCAGGCTTGTGTGAAAAAAGCTTATCAAAGGTTTCACAGTATTCCTGGCAGATGTATTTAATGTCTTTTTCGTTAAAGGTTTCTAAATCAAGAAGGCTTAATGATGCACGTTTCATATCGTCATCGGGAGCATCTTCTTCATCAGCTTTTGCACAGAAAAGACCTAATTTGCCGTTATCGTATTCAAGACGGATTCTGCCGTTTTCACCGCGATACATAATGATGGATTTTCCGTTGGACTCTTCAACAGGGAGTTGGGGTGGGAAAACACCGTTGGGATATTCGGGACGGAAACCGAGTTCTTCAGTTTTTGCACCGATACCTTTTATAATAAGTTCGAGTGCATTGTTAAGTTCAAGCATTTAAAATACCTCACATTTATAATATACAATTATATAATATAACACATTATTTCTTGTTTGTCACCTATTATTTTGAAAATGCTAAGTGATAAATTAGGTTTCGCGATACTTTTACAAAGGGTAATCTTTACGTGGCAACCCACCACCACGCCAAAGGCGTGGTCCCCCTCCCTATTTGCTGAAGCAAACAGGGATGATAGGCTTCGCGATACTTTTATATACTGACAACTAACTCCGCACTCCGCACTCCTAACTATACTGGCATCTAAAAAAAAAGACCGCCGAAGCGGTCTTTTTTCAGTTAATGCCTTTCATTGTAAGGGAAATTCTTTTTTTCTGGGGTTCAACGGAAAGTACCTTTACCTTTACAACCTCGCCGACTTTAAGAACCTCGGAGGGGTGCTTGATATATTTATCGCAAATCTGTGAAATGTGAACCAAACCATCCTGGTGAACACCGATATCGACAAACACACCGAAGTCGATAACATTTCTTACTGTACCTGTCAATTCCATACCCTCACGCAAGTCGTTCATATCCATAATATCTGTGCGGAGCATGGGCTTGGGAAGCTCGTCACGGATATCACGGCCGGGTTTTTCAAGCTCACCCATAATATCAACAAGGGTGGGAGTACCAACGCCACATTCTTCTGCTGCTTTTGAAAGACCGTATTCCTGAGCCTTGGCACTGATTCCTGCCGCACCTTTATCTGCAACGTCTTTCTGTGAATAGCCGAAAAGGTCAAGGAGCTTTTTGGCTGCATCATAGCTTTCGGGATGAACGCCTGTGTTATCAAGAGGTGTTTTACCACCGGGGATACGGAGGAAGCCTGCACACTGCTGGAATGCTTTTGGTCCGAGACCTTTGACCTTTTTAAGGTCGGTACGAGCATTGAAGCCGCCGTTTTCTTCGCGGTAAGCAACAATGTTTTTGGCAGTTGCACTTGTAACACCTGAAATGTATTTTAAGAGTGAAACAGATGCGGTGTTAAGGTCAACGCCGACAGAGTTTACACAGTCTTCAACTACGCCTGAAAGGGATTCTTCAAGTCTTGCAGGGGGAACATCGTGCTGATACTGACCAACACCGATGCTCTTTGGCTCGATTTTAACAAGCTCTGAAAGAGGGTCTTGTAAACGTCTTGCAATTGATACTGCAGAACGCACAGATACGTCAAAATCGGGGAACTCCTCTGCACCCAGCTTGGATGCAGAATAAACTGATGCACCTGCCTCGTTAACTACCATATATGAAACGGGGCGGGGAGATTTTTTTATTGTATCTGCAATGAAGATTTCGCTTTCCTTACTTGCAGTACCATTACCTATTGAGATACAGTCAATTTTGAATTTATCTATAAGACCTAATACGGTTTTTTCGGATTCGGCAATTTTAGACTGTGGTGGGGTAGGGTA
>JAZNHK010000215.1:0-10941 GCA_045576915.1 Acutalibacteraceae bacterium | reverse complement strand
ATCTAATTGTTTGTTTTCACAATTGAATTAACTCTTCGCAAATGATAAAATTAAAGTGTATAATTTTATGCATATTCAGGAGGAGTTAATATGCTTCAGAAAGATTTCAAACCGGTTCTCAGATTTATGGTAACAAGCGATGTTCATATCAAAGATGAGAAATGCATTGAAGAAGAAAGACTTGAAAAAGCAATAAAAAGAGTTTATCAGCTTTGTGAAGAAAGCGAGAACTATAAAAAACTTGATGCTTTTTATTCCGTTGGTGACTTTGCAAACAGCGGTACTGAAACTCAGATGAGAAAATTCAAGGAAATTGTTGAGAAAAACCTTAAACCCGAAACCCAGTATGCTCTTACAATGGCAAGCCACGAATACCACAGCGAGGGTATTGAGGCAGCACACGAAAAATTTGCAAGAGTTTTCAACTTACCCGTTGATGAACACAGAGTAATTAACGGCTTCCACTTTATAAGCCTCACCTGTTCCCACGGAACAAACTTTAACGAAGAGAAAATAGCTTATATGGCTAAGGAACTCAAAAAAACAAGAGAAGCAGACCCCAAGAAGCCTATATTTGTTTTCCAGCACCCCCACGTTACAGACACTGTTTACGGCAGTATGCTCTGGGGTGAAGACGAGCTTTATGCTACATATATGGATTACCCGCAGATGATTAACTTTTCAGGTCACTCTCACGCCCCCATTAACAATCCTCGTTCAATTCATCAAAAGCATTTCACATCCCTGGGTACAGGTTCTCTTTCATACACAGAGCTTGACGAGTTCGACAAATACTACGGAACAGTGCCACCCAAGAAAGCTGATTTCGCTCAGTTCCTTATTGTTGAAGCTGATAAGGACGGCAGAGTTAGAATTTATCCATACGATATTTTCACTGACAACTTCTTCCCCTACATCTGGGAAATTGATGAACCCTGGAATCCTCAGAGCTTCAAATACACAGATGACATCCGTTTCAAATCTGCAGTTACGCCATATTTTTCAGAAGATGCAAAAATTGAATTTGACAATATCAGCAAAAATGGCTTCAGTCTCAGATTCCCTCAGGCTGAAATCACCGAAGATTATGTTAACGATTACAAGGTTGTTGTTATCGAAAAAGCAACCAACACAATTGTTAAACAAACAGGTATGTGGTCAGAATATTATTTTTATAATATGCCCGAATGCCTTGAAGTTGCATACAACGATTTAAATCCTGCAACAGAATACGAAGTTAAGATTTATGCAGGTAGCTTCTGGAAAACAACTTCTGCACCCCTTAGTGCAGAAATAAAAACATTATAATTTATAATCCACCAAACAAAAGGAGGCACACACAATGGACAAAATCAAAGTTGACGGAATGAGATTCCTTGACGAATACGGCAGAGAACGCATTTTCAGCGGTATGAACGTTGTTGATAAAAAGGATTTTGACAGAGAAAATCCCAGTTATGGTTATTCACCAAAGGAATTCCCTTTTGAGGAGTTCCGTGCAAGAGGCTACGATATGATTCGTCTTGGCTTTACTTGGTGTGCTATGGAGCCAACACCAGGTAATTACAACCAGAAGCTTATTGATGACCTTTGCGAATTCCTTGATAAATGCGAGGAATACGGCATTTATGCATACCTTGACTGCCACCAGGATGTTTACTCATCTCATTGCTACGGCGATGGTGCTCCCCGTTGGGCAACATTAACAGATAAATACACTCCCAGAAAGCAGATTGCGGTCTGGGCAGAGCCATATTTCTACGGTAATGCTTGTTTCAGAGCATTTGATAACTTCTGGGATAACACCCAGTATAACCGCAAGGGTTTGCAGGACTACTATGCAGATATGTGGAAAAATCTTGCAAACGCAGTTAAAGATAAACCCGCCCTTTTCGGCTTTGACTTTTTAAATGAGCCCTTCCCCGGTAAGGATGGCGGAAAGATTTTCCGTAACATTGTTAAAGGTGTTGCAAAAACCGCTCTTACGGATAAACGAGTTAATCTCCTTGAAATGGCAAGGGTTGGTCTTTTCAGCGATGAAAAGCCTAAAGCACTTGACCAGTTCCCCGGTGAAGTTTTCAAGGAAATGAGCAAATCCTGCGATAAAATAGTTGAAAAATTTGATGTTGAGCGTTATTCACCATTCCTTTCCAAAATGGCAACTGCTGTAAGAGAGGTTACCGATAATGGTATAATGTTTATTGAGAACAACTACTACTCAAATATGGGTATTCCTTGTTGTAATCTTCCTGTTACAGTTAACGGCAAAAACGAATCACAACAGGTTTTCGCTCCTCACGCTTATGACCTTATGGTTGACACTCCCGCATATAAATATGCGAACAATTCACGTGTTGGTATGATTTTTGATGAGCACAGAAACACACAGTTAAGACTTGGTGTACCTTGCCTTGTTGGTGAATGGGGCTCTTGTGCAGAGGGTGACGGATGGTACCCCCACATCAGATTCTTACAAGATAAATTTGACAGCTACAAATGGAGTAACACATACTGGTGCTATTTCAACGGAATCCTTGAGCAAGACTTTATGAAAGTTCTTACCCGTCCTCGCCCTAAAGCTGTTACAGGTGAAATTATTTCATACAAATACGACCACGATGATGGCGAATTTGAATTGATTTACAACCAGACAGAAAAATTCAAAGTACCCACAGTTGTTTATGTTGACCGCAAGCCCAAAGAAATCAAATGTGATGGTAAATATAAAATCATCGAGCTTCCCGGCAACATCGGTTACGATATTGAATTCAAAACCGGAATCGGCGAGAACAAAATTGAAATTGAGTTTTAAGAGAACAACCTACCGAATTTCTTCGGTAGGTTGTATTATTATGTCGAAATGGGTTGACTTACATATTCATCCAATTCATAGTCGTAATAAATCTCGTATTCATCAGAATTGATGTGATACAAATCATATCGTGATGTATCCCATTCATTATTTTTATTCATTTCAATAACCCTATCAACGGGTATACCATCCAGATACACATTTTTTACCATAATTCTGTTTCTGTACACCTTAAACACCGCATAAACTTCTGTTTCAGGGCCCTCTACAAACCCATGATTTATATTAGCCTGTTCCATACCTCTGTCGTACAACTCAGCAAAACCATAATCATATTCACTGTCTTCCTCTTCATTTTCATATTTAAAGCCCCAATCCTCGCTGTACCAACTGTACAATCTATTTCCACTTACATATAAATCATTTTGCGGAAATGCTGGAACTTCTTTAAAATTTGAAAAGCTATTTTCATTGTTTTCAAAGACAATATATTTCATGTTACTTTTATGAATAAGAGCTTCCAGAGCATCAATCCTAAATATGACGCCACGTTCATCATAATAAACCCGGTCAACAAGCAATTTAACTTCCTGCCCATTTTCTTCCAATTCTTTGGTTTTATAGTTTTCATAACCCCAGATGCTTAAAGGAACTATAAATTGAACCGCAAGAATTATTGCAAGAATTATAACGCCCTTGTTTTTATTCATAATCCTTCACCGCCTTTCAAAAGGTTTCAGTAGCTTTTATTATGCCGCAACAGGTTCTGTTACATATTCTTCTAACTCTTCGTCATAATATTCTTTATAATACTCTGTCATGGCGTCGTTATAATAAATTTCATAGTCCTCGTCATCACTATAGTAATAATCATATCGTGCATTATCCCATTCATTATTGTTGTATTTTTCAATAACTGTATCAACAGGCATTCCGTCAATATATATATTAACTACTTTAAATCTGTTTTTATACACTTTGAAAACTGCATAAGCTTGTGTTTTAGGACCTTCACTGAAACCGTTTCTTATATTTGATTGCTCTATTTCGCGGTCATACAATTCAAAATAATCATATTCATCCTGTGCCTTTGTTATTTCGCTTTTATATTTAAAGCACCAGTCCTGCTCAAAGAAGCTATACAACTTGTTTTCACTTACATACAAATCTGTATCAGGAATAGTTTTTACTGATTCAAGTGTTGAAAAACCGTTCTCGTCATTTTCAAAAACAATGTATTCATAATCACTATATAAAAAATCTTCCTCTTCAATAATATGAAATTCAACTCTATGCTCGTCATAGTTGGCTCTGTCTATAAGAATTTTCACTTCCTGCCCTTTTTCTTCTAATTCCTTATTTTTATAGGTTTCGTAACCCCAGACGCTTAAAGGAATTATAAACTGAACTGCAAGTATTATTGAAAGAATTATTGTACTTTTTTTATTTTTCATCATCTTCCACCGCCACTTCTAATTCAAGCTGTTCTTTTTTGATTTTCTTTGAGATGCACAAGTTTGCACCGAAAAGAGACGTACCGCTGATTAAGAACATAAGACCAACTGTTACCATATTCCAATCGAATGCTGAAAGCACGAAGAACATCAATATAAGGAGCATAATCAGACCAACATTAAGGTTAAAGTAATTCTTTTCACTTGCACCTTTAATAAGCATTACAAGACCTTCTGCGAATGTTAATGCGAAAAGAACAAGACCCAAACCTACGGTGTTTTCAAACGCACAACCAAACAAACCTATTACAGAAGCTGCAGCACCAAGATAACAGAAAATAGATTGATATTTATTTTTATCAAGAGATTTTTCGCCAATAATAAAACCTATTGCAAGAGTTGCGACTGTTAAAATTATAGTTATAATGCTTTCAGGTTTAATTAAGTTCAACCAACGAATCTCTTCGGCAAGGTAATAAACATCATCCTGCAAATGGAAATAAGTTGAGAATATTGACGCTAATGCAGTTCCTAAAATACCGATTGGGTAGAACGGCATTGACCATCCGTCATGTTTATTTAATGCATAAATACAAACTGCAAGAGCTAAAGGCAAGGAGAAATAACCCCAATTAAGAATAAACACGCTTATTGCAATTACCATAGCACAGGATGCTAAAACCGAAATCCATGAAGAATATTCATATCTAACATCTGCCACATTCTTTCTGTTGGAGAATGTAAAAAGAAGCCCAACACTAACTAAAACAACCATTAAAATTGTTGTTAATATTTCATTTCTTGTATATTCCATAACACCTATTGAACCTGATATTGCAAATCCGTAATAGAATACCAATGGTGATACAACTTTAAAGAAACATAGTATTGGAAGAATTAAAACCGCGTCAATAAGTAAGCAAATTAAAGCACCTAAATGAAGCTCTAAAACCATACTCAAAAGACCAACTGTTGCAGTAACACCTGCAGACCAGAGAATTGATGCACCCTCTCGCCAGGCGATATTATCGAACTTTTTCTTATAAGTATAAATCGCTCCAGCCTGACCCAAAAGCAATGGCACAAAAGAAACTGAGGCTTTTATAATATTGGGGAACTTATCCCAGAGGGCAACCATAAGAATTATTACGCCTGCACCAACAAACAATGAACCTAAAATAGAGAAAACCATAAATAAGGTTTTGCTGGTTCTTACGCTTTCTTCTAACTTGGTGTTACGTTTTTCACCATACAGTAGTTCTTCAACCTCAACACCAAAGAGTTCAGAAATTTTCTGAATCATATCCAAATCAGGTTGTGTTCTGTTGTTTTCCCATGACGAAACTGCCTGACGGGAAACGAAGAGCTTTTGTGCTAACTCCTCCTGACTCATATTTTGCAGCATTCGTAATCGTTTAATGTTTTTTGAAATTTTAGTCATTTTCATCACCTCTATAACCATATAAACATTCTTTTTAAAAAATGTCATTAGTTTTCAGAAAAACAGTTTTGCTACAATTTGTTGCACCTTGATTTACTAAGGTAAACCGCTTTAGCGGTATTCGATTTTACGCACAAAGTGCTAGAACCCTCCACCACGCCTCCGCTTTGCTTCACCGCGGTCCCCCTCCCTTCGCCAGGGAGGTTTGGGTTATCTGTTTTTCTTGACTTTAGTATATCTCTGAAAAAGAAAAAAACTGCCAGAATGTAACTTTCGGGCAGTTTTTTGTAATTTTTGGATATTTTTTTGCTATTTCAAGGTTTAATGCTTGCTCTTATCGTCACGCTCACGGATTACAAATCTCACAGGTGTACCCTCAAGACCGTAAACCTCACGAATTTGATTTTCAAGATACCGCTGATAGCTGTAATGGAACAACTCTGCATTATTAACAAAGCAAACGAATGTTGGAGGTCTTGTGGAAGCCTGAGTCATATAGAATATTTTAAGACGCTTACCTTTATCTGTGGGAGGCTGAACACGAAGTGTTGCCGCCGCAAGAATTTCGTTAAGCTGACCTGTTTTTATTCTCATTGCATTCTGTGTATCAACGAATTTGATAAGCTCATAAAGTCTGTCAACACGTTGACCTGTTTTTGCAGAAATGAAAATGATAGGTGCAAAGGACATAAATGAAAAATCTTTCATTAACTGTTTTCGATAAGAATCCATTGTTTTGCCATCTTTTTCGTATGCATCCCATTTATTAACCGCAATAATACAGCCCTTACCCTGCTCCAAGGCACGACCGGCAACCTTGCTATCCTGCTCTGTGAAGCCCTCAAGGGCATCTATCATAATAACGCAGACATTGGCTCTTTCAACTGCCATATCTGTCCTTAAAACGCTGTATTTTTCAACCGCATCTTCAACCTTTGATTTTCTGCGAAGCCCTGCAGTATCTATAAACATAAATTTACCATGATCGTTTTCAACAAAGCTATCTGTAGCATCGCGGGTTGTTCCTGCAATATTGGAAACAATCATTCTTTCTTCACCGATAATCTTATTAACAAGTGAGGATTTACCAACATTGGGTTTACCTATAACTGCAACCTTTATATAATCATCTTCATCATTTTCTTCTGCAAGATACTCTTCAGGAAGATGCTTCAGAACCTCGTCAAGAAGATCACCTGTACCATGACCGTGAACAGAAGAAACAGGGAACGGGTCACCAAGACCAAGGTTATAAAATTCGTAAAGTTCAGGTGGTGGTGCACCTAAGCCATCGCATTTATTAACTGCAAGAACAACGGGTTTACCGCTCTTCTGGAGCATAGTTGCAACCTCTTCATCAGTTGCCACAACGCCATCACGCACATCAGTAACAAGAATAATTACATTAGCACTATCAATAGCAAGCTGTGCCTGACGACGCATCTGTGAAAGGATTATATCATTGGAATAGGGTTCAATACCGCCTGTATCCACAAGAAGCATATTGTGACCCAACCATTCACAATCACCAAAAAGACGGTCACGGGTTACACCGGGAGTATTGTCAACAATTGCAAGGCGTGTTCCTGTAAGTTTATTAAAAAGTGTTGATTTACCAACATTGGGTCTACCAACAATAGCAACGACCGGTCTTGCCATTTTTATGCACCTCCGTTTAAAATTATATCAAGAAATACTGCACCATCATTTTCAACTGCAGTAACCTTTATCTTCAATTCTTCTGAAAGCTCCTCTATTGAAACATCGTCAAGGAACTTGTCCCCTTCATTTCTCAATGAAACGCGAGGGATTAAAAGCTCGTCACCTAACTTCAAATCCTTTAACTGTGCTTTAAAATCAGCACCTGTTATAAGACCGGCAACAGTAACAGTTTCACCAAAAAAGTCGTTCTTGATTTTCACAACATTGATATTAAGACCTGTAAATTTCTCTTCAGCTTTTTTGCAAAGCTTTGAAATCAAATCAAAGGCCGCACAGCCGGTTGCAACTGTGACATTGCGGTTCACTGTCTTCTTTTCAGTATCATCAAGTGCCTCAAGAAATTCTTCTTTTAACAAAGCACACATTCCCACACCGTTATCAAGCTGTGAAAACTCGCCGTAATAATCTGCATCAGGTAATTCCCTCTCTGCTATGAGATAAAACTCATCCGAAGCATAAGCGAGAGTTTTGCCACCATTATAATAAGAATAGTGAGCGTTGAATTCATCAATTATATCTATAACATTTGCCGCTTCTTCTTTTGTATAGGTTCTCAAGGGATAAAGTCCGTCACGGAATTTTGTAAGCCCAACGGGAACGGCAGCTATACTTTTAACGCTTGGAGAGAGCTTTGAAAGTTCTTCAAGTGAAAAGCGAAGCTCATCACCATCGTTAATCCCGGGACAAAGAACAAGCTGGGTATTCATATCAATACCACTTTCAGAAAAGCGGTCAAGGATTTTCAGGCTTTCCCCTGCGAAAGGATTTTTCATCATTTCAACTCGAAGCTTTGTATTCATAGTATGAACTGAAATATTGATGGGAGAAATATGCATATCAATAATTCTCTGCACTTCTCTTTCGCAAAGTCCCGTTAATGTGATGTAATTTCCGAAAAGGAAAGACATCCGGGAATCATCATCTTTGAAATAAAGCGTATCCCGCATACCTTTAGGCATCTGGTCAACAAAGCAAAAAATACATTTATTTTTGCAGGAATGTTGCTTGTCCATAAGATATGTTTTAAATTCAAGTCCTATATCTGCATATTCATCACTTTTACGAATATTGCAAACAACAATTTCGCCATTTCTTAAAACTTCAAGCTTAAGTTTTCGGCTTTGAATAAAAAAGCGGTAATCGAGAACATCAAAAATCTCTTGGCCATTGATTTTAACAAGCTCATCCCCTGCTAAAACACCAGCCCTTTCACCATAAGAGGAAGGACAAACACTTTCCACTATAACAGACATTCTCACACCACCTTTAATTGAAGCTAGTTTTGTTCGATTACATTCACTCTATATAGTCCAATAGGGCGGAGAGAAACTTCCCACCGCCCTTTGAAATCAGAAAACGAACTATTACAGATTATTCAGCAATTTCAACAACCTGTTTGCCGTTGTAGTAGCCACATGCTGTGCAAAGTCTGTGGGGTCTCTTGTACTCGCCACATTTTGTGCATTTTACAAGTGCTGCTGCATCCATTTTCCAAACGTTGGATCTTCTTTTGTCACGTCTTGTTTTAGAAACTCTTCTCTTTGGTACTGCCATTTGTACTACCTCCAATAAAAATTCAAAAAAAATTTATAACTTATTCATCCAAAAGCTGTAAAAGAACTGCCATTCGCGGATCGATTGGGGCTTTACAGTCACATTGGGTTTTGTTAAGGTTTTTGCCACAACTGGGGCAAAGACCTTTACATTCTTCGTTGCAAAGGTATTTTGAGGGAAGAGCGAGATTAACATCTTCCTCAACAAGCTCGTCAAGGTTAAGTCGCATATTGGGCACCTCGAGGAAATCGTCATTATCACCGCTTTCGAGGGCAACAACGAGAGTATGCTCAACAGGGAATGAGAACTGCGAAATTACATTCTCCGCACAACGATCGCAAGGAGCTTCGTATTTAAGTGCGGCACTTGCCTTGAGATTAACGATACCTGCTTTATTTTCAACACAACCCGTAACCCTCACAGGCTCGGTTATAGGATTAAAACCTGACACGTTAACTTCACTTAAGGAAAGCTCGTAATCAAAGGAAACCTTTAACCCGTCCGTATTAAAAACTGATTCAAGTTCGATAATCATATACTATACCTCTCAACATACCCAAGTATTATATTATCAAAATTGCAATTTGTCAATAACTAAAGCCAAAAAAATCAAGATAAAATAATCCCCTCTTTTCAGAGGGGACCCAAAAATCATTAGATTTTCTGTGCGTTATCAAAGAGAGCTGCAGGAAGTTTTTCTTCGTCTTCTGAAACTGTGAAAACGATATCAATTTCATTTTCTGCAGAAACCTTACTAAGCTTATTGATAAGAGCTGCAAAAGCATCATAATCTCTGCCAACAATTTTGAATGTTGCATCAACAAAAATTTCTGTAATATCGTGATCCTGAGCGATAATGCCGCACACCATACCATAGAAAGCATCGCAACCTTCAACACCGAATCTTTCTGTTTCGATAAGTCTTGCTTTATGTGTTACTTCATAAGTAAGTAAGGGAGATTTTTCAATGCAAACTACTGTTCCGTTTGAATTTTCAACAGCCTCGTTAATAAGGTTGATAAGTCTTTTTGTTTTTCCGGAACCTTTGTTGCCTATAATAAGTTTAATCATAATGATTTACCTCCGTTGTTTATAATCTCGCCAAAAGGCGATTTTTTATTTTTTAAGTACGCAAACCGATGGTTTGCTAGATTTCAAGAAAGTCTTGCTTCAAGAGCTTTCTTATGCTCTTCATAACCGGGCTTACCGAGAAGAGCGAACATATTTTTCTTATAGCTTTCAACACCGGGTTGGTCGAATGGATTGATTCCAAGGATGTAACCCGATACTGCACAAGCTTTCTCCAGGAAATAAACAAGATAACCAAAGTCATATTCGTTCATTTCGTCTATTTCAAGAATCATATTAGGAACTTCACCATCTGTGTGAGCAAGTATTGTTCCAAGGAAAGCTTTATTGTTAACATAGTTAACAGATTTTCCTGCAACAAAATTGAAGCCGTCACCATTTTCCGGATCAAGTCCGATAATAAGTTCTTTTTTAGGTTTGTTAAAGGTAACAACAGTTTCAAACATTACCCTTTCACCCTCTTGAACATACTGACCGAGAGAATGAAGATCGGTTGAAAAGACTGCTGATGAAGGATAAAGGCCTTTGCCCTCTTTACCTTCACTTTCACCGTAAAGCTGTTTAAACCATTCATTCATCATTGTGTAATCAGGTTCATAGGAAATCATCATTTCCACCGATTTGCCGTTACGGTAAAGAATGTTACGCATTGCAGCATATTTATAACAATCATTTGTATAAACATCGCCTTCTGCGAATTTTTCACGGGCATCTGCGGCACCCTGCATCATTGAATCAATATTGATTCCTGCAACTGCAATAGGAAGAAGACCAACTGCTGTGAGAACCGAATATCTGCCACCGACATCATCAGGAATAACGAATGTTTCGTAACCTTCGCGGTCGGAAAGCTCTTTAAGAGTTCCTCT
>JAZNHK010000214.1:0-2480 GCA_045576915.1 Acutalibacteraceae bacterium | reverse complement strand
TACTGTAAGACCGCTGTCAAGAGCTGCTCTTACTCTCTTGTTAACTGTTTCATCAGTTTCACCGAAATACTGTCTTCTTTCGGAGTGGCCGATAATAACATATTCAACACCAATTGCTTTAAGCATAGGAGCTGAAACTTCGCCTGTGTAAGCACCGCTTTCTGCCCAGTGGCAGTTTTCTGCACCAATTTTGATGTTGGAGCCTGCAGCTGCTTCCTGTGCTGCGAAAATGTCGATATAAGGAACGCAAAGAACTACGTCACAATCAGCATCTGCAACAAGAGGTTTCATTTCATTGATGATAGCTTTTGCTTCATCAGGAGTTTTGTTCATTTTCCAGTTACCAGCGATAACTGCTTTACGAAGTGATTTATCCATATCTATAAATCCTTTCACACATTTAATTTATTTTTCCTCTATTCCGCAACTTATCAACAACGAGTGTGATGAGGAATAGAGTGCGTGCAGTTGGTGAGTTAGTGACCCCAAAGCGTATGAGATACGCGAGTTTGGGTCAGCAACTCGACAAATGCGCGTGCTATATTACTTATCGTTTACTGCTTCGATACCGGGAAGAGCTTTACCCTCAAGGAATTCAAGAGATGCACCGCCACCTGTTGAGATGTGAGTCATTTTTGCACCAAAGCCGAGAGTGTTAACTGCTGCTGCAGAGTCGCCGCCACCGATGATTGTAACTGCATCTGTTTCAGCAAGAGATTCAGCAACTGCGATTGTACCTTTTGCAAGGATGGGGTTCTCGAAAACGCCCATAGGTCCGTTCCAAACAACTGTTTTTGCAGATTTAACTGCTTCTGCATAAAGTTCTGCTGTTTTGGGACCAATATCAAGGCTCATCATATCTGCAGGGATTTTGTCTGCATCGCAAACCTGAACTTCGATTTCAGCATCGATAGGATTGGGGAATTCTTTTGTGATTGTAACATCAACAGGAAGAAGAATCTGAACGCCTTTTTCCTCTGCCTTTGCAAGCATATCTTTGCAGTAGTCAATCTTGGTTTCATCAAGAAGAGATGTACCTACGCTGTAGCCCTTTGCTGCAAGGAATGTGTAAGCCATACCGCCACCGATGATAAGTGTATCAGCTTTGTTAAGAAGATTTTCGATAACGTTGAGCTTATCTGCAACCTTTGCACCACCAAGAATTGTTACGAAAGGTCTCTGAGGATCTTCAACAGCGTTGCCGAGGTATTTAAGTTCTTTACCCATAAGGTAACCAACTGCAGCTTCTTCAACGAATGAAGCAACACCAACTGTTGAACAGTGAGCTCTGTGAGCTGCACCGAAAGCATCGTTAACATAGATATCGCAAAGAGAAGCAAGTTCTTTTGAGAATGCTTCGCCGTTCTTTGTTTCTTCAGGACGGAAACGTGTATTCTGAAGAAGAACTACATCGCCATCTTTCATTTCTGCAACTGCTTTTTTAGCATTTTCGCCAACAACTACATCGTCTGCTGCGAAAACAACATCTTTATTGAGAACTTCGGAAAGTCTTTTTGCTACAGGAGCAAGGCTTTCTTTCTCATTGGGGCCATTTTTAACTTTGCCAAGGTGAGAACAAAGGATAACCTTTGCACCATCAGCAAGAAGTTTCTGGATTGTGGGAAGAGCTGCTGTGATACGATTTTCGTCTGTGATAACGCCGTCTTTAAGCGGAACGTTAAAGTCGCAACGAACGAGTACCTTTTTGCCTTTTGCGTTGATATCATCAACTGTTTTCTTGTTTAAAAGTCCCATGTTATTAACTCCTTTATGTTTGTTAATTTTTTACCGAATATATTTTATACTAAATAGCATACTTTTTCAAGTATATTTACCATTTTTTGACCTATCATTTTTAACATTCTTTTAAACATTGGTATAAACATTTTTGTTATGTTAGGCTAAACCGTCATTTTTTCACGGATTTCTTTTAAAATTTTCTTTTCCCGCCTTGAAACCTGCACCTGCGACATACCCAATTTACCTGCAACCTCCGTTTGGGTTTTTGACATAAAATAACGCAATTCAATCAATTTTCTGTCGCTATCCGAAAGTGCTTTGATACAAGAGTCCAAAGTAAGTCTCTCGTTGATTTTTTCTTCCTCGCTATGTGTAGGAATATCCAACTGTTTTTCGCTGCCTTCTTCCTGAATTGTGGTTAACGAAACTACCGGTTGAAAAGCAAGCAACAATTCACTGGTTTCACAAACGCTCAACCCCACCTTTTCAGAAAGCTCTGCTATTGTTGGCTCGCACCCGAGTTCATTTGCAAGTTTTTCCTTTTCTGCCCATATTTCACGGGAACGCTCTTTTATAGAACGGCTCACCTTTACTGCACCGCCATCCCTGAAGATACGTTTCATTTCACCAAGTATGGCAGGTACAGCGTAAGTTGAAAAGACATAACCCAGACTTTCATCAAAACCATCTACAGCTTTAATAAGACCGATGCACCCCGCCTGAAACAAATCGTCATATTC
>JAZNHK010000213.1:0-51180 GCA_045576915.1 Acutalibacteraceae bacterium | reverse complement strand
AACCCCGCAGTTGCGGTTGAAATTAACGGCGCTGCAAAGGGTGATGATGCTAAGTCATTCATCAGTGTTGACGGCAAGAACGTTACTCTTGAAGCAGTTAAGAAATGCGAAGACGAAGATGCTTACATCATCCGTTTCGTTGAAAAAGCAGGTAGCAGAACTAAAGTTTCTGCAGAGCTCTTTGCAGAAATTGCAAGTGTTGCAGAATGCGACCTTCTTGAAAGAAACGATGTAGCAGTTGATATTGCAAACGGCAAAACACTCAACTTCGAAATCAATCCCTTCGAGATTAAGTGCTATAAAGTTAAAGTTAAATAATTTTACTGGAAAGGACGGCGAAAGCCGTCCTTTTTAGCTACCAGTCGCCAGACGTGATTATTCATAATTGCAACATTATTGTCCCAAATTTTTTCTTAAATAAAAATAAGATATAAGAAAATTTAGAACGATAAAGTTGTTGTAACATTCCTGGCATCACTTATATAACTTTTACCCAAAAAAATTACTACAATATTAGCAATTGTTATAAATTTACTTTTTATATTGAAATAAAAGGAAAATGGTTGTATAATGGTATTTATAAAAATGGGCGGTACTGTCTGCCCAAATTTGTAATTTGTTTAGAGTGAGTGTGTTCGAACCACATATGGTTTAATACAGTCACTTTTCCCTGTAACATCGTTAAAACTCTTGAAAGGAGAAAGCCTTCCTGCGAGTTTTGCCTTGTTACAGACAAAATTGCCAAGTATTAAACTTCGCAGAACCTGAAATGTCCGAATTTGCGTGCATTTGGGATTTTCTTTGGCGAAGCAATACTGACGTATTACAAGACAAAAAAATTACAAAGGTGCGTGAATTCGGGCATTTAAGGCATATTTGGTTCGAACACACTCACTCTAACGGAGGTAGTTATGAAAAAGACAGCAAAGAGATCTCTTGCCGCTTTACTTGCAGTTATTATGCTTTTCAGCTGCATTGGTATAAGCGTTTCTGCAGAGAGCACAGGTTATGAAACACTTCGTGTTAATTGCACAATGTATGGTGATACTACATCACAGCGTGGCTTCACCTGGTACACAGAAAATCATTGCGACACAACAATTCAGGTTGTTAAGGAAGCTGATTTTGACGGAACATTCAACAATGCATACACATTCATTGGTGATACTACTGTTTTCAAGGATTATTATTGCCATAAGGTTGTTGCTTCAGGTCTTGAGGCAGGTACAACTTACTTCTATCGTGTTGGTAGCTTGAATGAAGGCGTTTGGAGCAAAACAGGTAAATTTGTTACTGACGATGGCGATAAGAAATTCTCATTTATTGCTATTGCAGACGTTCAGGCAAGTAGCCTTGAAAACTTTGAAAAAGCAGCTCTTGTTATGGATGCAGCTATGGAATCCAACAAAAATGCAGAGTTTGTTGTTAACCTTGGTGACTTTGTAAACGATTGTACAAACGAAGAATGGAACTGGTATGGTCAGGCATTTGAAAAAGCAAACACAAACCTTACACTCGTTCCCGTTGCAGGTAACCACGAGGGTAACATTACTAACAAGCTTAACGTTGGTTGGTTTGCAAGTATGTTCAACCTTGAAGCAGGCGAAGGTGCTGGTAATGGTGTAAATGGTGTTTACTATTCTTACGATTATGGCAACGCTCACTTCTGTGTTGTTAACTCCAACGATATGTATCCTATGGTTGAAGCTCAGAGAAACTGGATTATCAACGACCTTAAAAACTCTGACGCTCAGTGGAAGTTCCTTCTTATGCACCGTGCAGTTTACTCTGCTGGTAAAAACATCAATAAGCCTGATACTCTTGCTATGAGAGAAACAATTATTGAAATAGTTGACCAGACAGATGTTGACGTTGTTCTTTCCGGTCACGACCATATGTATTTCAGAACAAAACAGGTTAAGGGCGATGCAGTTGTTGAAGATGTTACTTATGTAACAGAAAAATTCAATGGCCAGAGTACAACATTCGCAAAGAATCCTGATGGTGCAGTTTACATTCTTCCCTCAACAGCAGGAACAAAGAGATATACAGTAAATGAAAATCCCATTGACCCCATTAACGAATGTGCAGATGTTAAGCTTTCCACAAGAGATTTAGGTGGTTGCTTCGCTAACATTTATATTGATGGTGGTAAGCTTGTTTACGAAGCTTATGTTGTTGATGATGAAACTCAGGAAGTAACAAAGATTGATGAATATGCAATCAAGAAAACTAAAAAAGCAGAAGCGAATGATGAAGAATCAAAGCTTCCCACAGATGCCCTCGGCACAATTGATGGTTCTGTTGCAAACTTCCTCACAGAGATTCTCGGCCTTATTGTTACCTACATTAAAATGATTCCTCAGTTAATCGGTGGATTGTTTGCATAATTAAAAACAAAAGCGTATTCGGTTTTTGCCGAATACGCTTTTTATATGATAACAGGGTGTATAAACATTTTGTTTTATACACCCTGTTATTTATAAATTCTTTTTAACCAACAAATTCGTGGTAAATTGCATTGAGTGTTTTGATATAATCCTCTTCAGAAATACCAACGATAATGTTGAGTTCACTTGAACCCTGGTCAATCATTTTAATGTTGATATCGTTTTCTGCAATTGCTTTGAATAGTCTGCCTGCAGTACCCTTTGAACCAGCCATACCTCTACCAACAACTGCAACAAGAGCAATACCGCCATTAACAGTTACGGAGTCTGCCTTTGTTCTTCTGATAATATCGTTAACAACATTATCCTTAACAGGAAGGAAATCGGTATCATTAACAACAACAGACATTGTGTCAATACCTGAGGGAAGATGCTCAAAGCAAAGATTGTAGTTTTCAAGAACTTCAAGAACAGTTCTGCCGAAGCCAACCTCTGCATTCATCATATCTTTTTCGATAGCAATAACAGAGAATCCTTTTTTACCTGCAACGCCTGTAATAACTGTGTCAACTTTGTTGCTTTCAACAGATGAAACAATCATTGTACCTGCATCTTCGGGAGCATTAGTGTTTCTGATGTTAATCGGAATACCCATTTCACGAACAGGGAAAATAGCATCCTCGTGCATAACAGTTGCACCCATGTATGAGAGCTCACGAAGCTCGCTGTATGTGATTGTTGTAATAACCTGGGGGTTTTCAACGCATCTGGGGTCAGCCATAAGCATACCTGAAACGTCTGTCCAGTTTTCGTAGATATCTGCTTTGATTGCACGTGCTACGATAGAGCCTGTGATATCGCTACCACCGCGAGAGAAAGTTTTGATTGTTCCGTTAGGCATTACACCATAGAAACCGGGGATAACTGCATGTTCGTGCTTTGCGAGAATTGCTGTAAGCTCTTCGTTTGTTTTTTCTGTATCAAGTGTACCGTTTTCTTTAAAGAAAATACCTTCTTCAGCATCAATGAAATCATATTCAAGATATGCAGCAAGAACCATTGAGTTAAGATATTCGCCACGGCTTGCAATATAGTCACGACCTGCGTGGTGAACAATTGCATTTTTGATTCTATCAAACTCAGGCTGAAGCCAGAGTTTGATACCCAAATCTTTGATAATGCCGTTGTAACGGTCTTCAATAAGTTTGAAAGCATCGTCGATAGGCTGATTTGCTTTAACAAGCTTGTAGCAATCATAAAGCATATCTGTTACCTTGATATCGTCGGAAAATCTTTTACCCGGAGCGGAAGCAACAACATATCTTCTTTCGGGCTCTGCCTTGATTATTGCGGCAACCTTTTTGAACTGCTCAGCATCTGCAAGAGAGCTGCCACCGAATTTAAGAACTTTAACCATAATACATTCTCCTGAAAATATAATTTGTTTGGGGAATTTCGCTTTTATTTCCAATATATATTATCATTCTGTTTGTTTGTTGGCAACAAAAAAATAGCCCATTTAAAAAAGTTCTATCTATCATATAAAATTTACAAAACTAAAGCCGTTCTCTTGTGCAAAAACACAAGGAACGGCGATTGTTTTTTCTTAGCTGCAAATTAAAATTCGTCAAAGAATTGAGTGGTAGCTTTAGGAAATGCTTTTATAAAATCGTGAGATGGATTCTTGATTTGCGTACCGGATAAATAAGATATCTGGTCAAGTGTAAGTCCTTCTCTGCCGAGAATAATACGCGAAGCAGTAGCGATATCAAAAACGATATCATAGTCACCATCCTGGGATTTTGTTACGGTTGCTTTTTTGTTTTTGTAGCAAACAGTAAAAATTCCATTATTTCTTTCAATTTGTTCATCGGTAATCTTTAAACTAAAGCAACCATCTTCCTGGGGGTAAATACATTTTTCAAGAAAAGCTTTTACATCGAGTATACGCCCGGCACCATCCTTGAACATTGTACGTTTGAATACACGATTTTCAAAATCCAATACATCGGGAATTACAGAATTTTGGGGAAGCTTTTTGAAATTCACAAAATCGTAATTGCCCTCGTAGGTTCGTAAAAATCCCAGAAGTTTTAAAAGGGCGTTTTTATCTGTATGCCCTGTTTCAGTTACTTCAATAGTACGATTTGCACGAATAGGTTTAACCGATAAATAACCTTTTGAATCTCCGTCGTTTACAAAATACGTGAAATTACAATCATTATATGGTGTAAGAGAAAATTCTTCAAAATTCTTTCTTTCAAACATCATATTGTATTTTTTGCAAATTTCAGTATAAACCTTGAAAAATTCTTCTTTGTTCTGCTCTTTTAAAAGAGTAACATCGGTAAATCTATCAATATTTTTAAAGCATAAAAAAGAACATTGAGCATCGTAATAATTGCCTATTATTTCATAGCCGAATTTACGATAATAGCTTATTGAAAACGGGTATAAAATACTTACAAGTGAGCCTTTGTCCAAAGCGTGTTCAAAAACGATTTTAAAGGTTTCGCGGACTCCGCCCATTCTTCTGTATTCGGGTTTGCTTGCCACTCCGCCAACCAAAGTGCAGGGAATGAGAGTTTCGCCATACCACAAATTTCTTGTTATACTTTCGATTTGTGAAATAAGTGTTTTTCCGTCATCAACAAATGTTCCGAAAATATCTTCATCTTCATTGAATGTAGTTTCTGCAGCATCGTGAATGTATGCAGAAGAAGAAACTTCAGCAAATTGTTCAAAATCTTTTTCTTTTTCTAATTTTCGTGTAATCAATTTTATCACCAAAATAATTATATAATATTCAATTCACTCTGTCAAAATTTTCTTGCAATAATTTTGAATATAAAACTCATAATAAAAATGCAAACGCAAGATTTAATTGCGAAGGAGTGTAAAGAAAATGGCTTCAAATAACAATGGTATGCCCGCAAGCTCAAAATCCAGTGCAAAGGAAATCCTCAATCAGGTAAAGATGGAGGCTGCTCAGGAAGTTGGCGTTAACCTCAAGCAGGGTTATAACGGCGACCTCACATCTCGTGAGGCAGGTAGCATCGGCGGCCAGATGGTTAAAAAGATGATCAGTGCATACGAAAACGGCAACGTTTAATCGTAGCTTGTGAATTGCTTTTTAAATCGAGAAAAGGGGAAACTCTCATTGGAGATGTTTCTCCTTTTTGCTTTTATATTTTCATTTATATTGAGGTGAATTACCATTATTTTTGTTGTATTTACATTATTAGTGTGGTAAACTTATTATGTGTAAATTTAATTGTTTCGAGGCGATTTTATGAATAAAACAATGCAGAAAAAATATGCCCGTCTTATTGCGAGAGTGGGTGCAAATATAAAGAAAGGGCAACCTGTAAGAATATATGCAGAAGCAGACCAACACGAGTTTGTTACAATTCTTGTTGGCGAGTGTTACAAAGCAGGTGCTTCAAAGGTTGCTGTGGATTTCAGTTTTCAGTCAATTAACAAGCTTAATTTCAAGCATTGCTCCCTTGAAATCTTGAGTGAAGTTCCCATTTGGCAAGAAGAAAGACTCAAGCTTATGGTTGAGGAAGTTCCTTGCAGAATTTATATCGAAAGCCAAGACCCCGACGGACTTAAGGGTGTTAACCGTGAGAAAATGCAAAAATCTCAGATGGCACGATACAAGGTAACTAAAAAATACAGCGATGCACTTGAAAATAAAGATCAATGGTGTATTGCGGCGGTTCCATCTTATGCTTGGGCAAAAAAGGTTTTTCCTAACGAAACAAAAAACAAGGCTTACAATATGCTTTGGGATGCAATTCTTAAAACAGTTTATGTTACAAAGGACAATGACCCTGAAGAAGCCTGGAAAAATCACAATGCGGATTTAAAATCAAGAACAAAATACCTTACTGATAAAAAGTTTGATTATCTTGAATATAAAAGCTCCAACGGAACAGATTTCAAAGCAAGTCTTATTCCTGAAAGTCATTGGTGTGGCGGCGGAGAGAATACTCTTTCCGGTAATTTCTTTAATCCTAACTTACCAACTGAAGAGGTTTTTATTTCACCACGAAAAGGCTTTGCAGAAGGTAGACTTGTTTCAACAAAGCCACTTTCCTACCAAGGTCAGATTATCAACAATTTCTCCATAACCTTCAAGGACGGAAAAGCAGTTGAATGGGAAGCTGAAGAGGGTAAGGATTTACTTGATAAAATGCTCTCTATGGACGAGGGGGCAAAATATTTAGGTGAGTTGGCACTTATTCCCTATAACAGTCCAATTGCAGACACTGGCATACTTTTTTACAATACACTTTTTGATGAAAATGCAAGCTGCCATGTGGCTCTGGGCAGAGGATTCTGTGATACTATTGATGGATTTGAAGAAAAATCTCTTGAAGAGTGTCAGGCTATGGGTATCAATGACAGTATGATTCACGTTGATTTTATGATTGGTGCACCTGATTTGCAGATAACAGGATACAAAGATGGTGTTGAATATCCTATATTCAAGGATGGTAATTGGGCGTTTTAAAAATATTTTGCTTCGCAAAATATATCATTCGCGGAGCGAATATCATGCCGAAGGTATATCATCCGTCGTAGACGGATATCATTTTAAATGATATATTGCCTGACGGCAACATTATATAAAACAAGTTTTATGATATATTTTCTGCGAAAATATGATATTCACCTTTGGTGAATAGGATTTTACTTTTTAGAAAGAGAAAGGTTGATGCACTATGGCAATGGGCTACCCTAAAAAATGGAAAACAGACAGATTTAAAAGAGAAGCACCTGCACCGCTTAAATTCGGTGCAGATGGCAAATTCAAAATTTTACATATTACCGATATTCACGATGTTGAACCTATAATGGATGATGACGAGGACCGTTCAATTCCCGAGAGAAGAGATATTGAAACACTCAATGTTATCGAAAGCCTTGTTGCAAAAACAAATCCTGATTTGGTAGTTTTTGGCGGTGACAACATCAGTGGTTACTGGGAAGAATTCACATATAACTATGTTGAAAGCACAATCAAAAAAATCACAAAGCCTATAAGAGAGAGAAATATTCCTCTCTGTGTAGTTTTCGGTAACCATGATGGTGAGGTTGGCTTCCACACAGAATTTCAGATGCTTATGTATATGGAATACTCTAACTGCCGTTCAAATCTCAATGATGCAGATGTTTATGGCACAGGTAATTGCTGTGTAACAATCAAAAGCAGCAAAGAAGATAAAGACGCTTTTGCAATATGGCTTATGGACTCTAACGATTATGAAGAAAATCCTGATGGTAATAATGGATATGACCATGTTCATGAGGACCAGATTGCCTGGTATGAAAAACGTGCGGCAGAATTAAAGGAAGCTAATGGCGGCGAACCTCTTCCTGCAATCCTTTTCCAGCATATTCCCGTTCAGCAGGAATTATATGGCTATAGAGAAGCTACAAAAAATGATGAATACACTTTCGAGAGAGATGGCAACTATTATGTATTAGGTCATGAAATCCTTGAAGGCAGAGTAAGAGAGGTTCCTTGTCCTCCAAATATGAATAAGGATTATACTCAGCAGTTTGAATCCTGGAAAAAAACCGGGGATGTTTTTGCAGCTTTCTTTGGTCACGACCATGTTAACGATTTTAAGATGACTGTTGACGGAATTGACCTTTATCAGACTCTCGGTGCAGGCTATTTCACCTATGGTAAAGAGCATGGCGGAAGACTCATTGTTCTTGATGAAAATAATCCGAGAGAGCTTTATACAGAATCAATTGAAATTCCGCAGATTACAGATTTAGGAAAATATTAAGGAAAGTGTGATAATCTTTGGGTGAAAGATTTAAAAAGGCAATAGGTGTTGAGGGCAGATTTGTTGATACAGTATGGCCTATGATTCAATATTGCTTTGCTAATATTTATCTTGGTGGCGGTGGTTACATAATCAGTATGTATTTCACGGTTTTCCTGACAAATGTTGTGGGAATGGATTTGCAACACGCCACATTTATCATAATGATAGCAACAATATGTGATGGCATAAACGACCCGTTGATGGGTATTATTACCGACCGTACCCGTTCAAAATACGGAAGACACCGAAGATATCTTTTGTGGAGTATTCCAATTCTTATGGTAGCATATTCAATGCTCTGGAACTCCTTCGGACTTGATGCAAAGGAACATCCCACTGTTTGTGTAATGTATTATGCTTTTGCGTATATTCTTTATAAAACTGCTTACACAATGATTGAAGTTCCTCATAGTGCAATGCTTCCCACGCTGGCACCCGAATATAACAAAAGAACGCAATATACCTCGGTCAGCTATATTTTTAACTCCGTTGGTATGATTCCATCTTACATAATTCTTCTTATATTCCTTTCGGTATTTGGTTCTTCAGGTGGTCTTTCAAAAGAATCAAAATTGCCCTTTATGTTAACGGGTGTTGTTCTCTCAATAGTTTATGCAATTTCAGTTTATGCAACATTTAAAACTGTTAAAGAGCCAAGCTCACTTGATGACAAGCCACCAAAACTGGATTTGAAATTTGCTATTGATGAATACATTCAGGTGTTCAGAAGTAAGGCTTTCAGAGATTATTTTTCAATGTCCTTCTTTTGGCAGATGGCAAGAAGCTTTTATTCAACATCAAGTATTTATTTCATAACCTACCTTGCAAATCTTTATAAATATTATCCTATTTATAATACCTTTGCAGGTGTGTTTGAATCCCTTGCATTCCCATTGAACTATGCACTCACTATGAAAAAAGGCAAAAGTAAATGCGGTGCGGTGGTAACTCCATTTATGATTATCGGTCTCGGACTTCTTCTTTTTGTTAAAACGGGTAGTCCTGAAGGTAATTCTTCAATAATGCCTCTTGTTCTTATGATTTTAGGCGGTGCGGTACTTTATCCCTTTGGTATGAGTGGTCTTGGTTTTGTTGGTAACAATGTTCTTCCCGACCTTACTGATGTGGATGAGCTTATTACCGGCAGACGCCGTGAGGGAGTTATAAGTACCTGCAACACAATGGTAAAACAGGTTGTTGGTGGTGTTATGACCTTCCTTGTTGGTACTGTTTTGAAATATTTCGGACTTGTAACAGGCAACGAGGGTGTTTATATTGAACAGAATTCTATTGCTTTGTTAGGTATTCGTATATGTGTTTCTGTACTTCCTATGGTAAGTGCGATTGTTGCATACCTTTTACTCAGGCGTTTTAAAATGACAAAGGATGATCACACAATGATTCGTGCGGCAATTGCCACAAAGCACAAATATGGTACTGTTACTCTTACTGATTATGAAAGAGAACGTTGCGAATTGCTTACCGGTTATAAGTTGGAGAAAACTTGGCTGGGCAAGGAAAATGACGAAAACGAAATACATACTCTTGATAAGAATGTGAATGGTGAATATATAATTCTTCTCGAAGTGGAAAACCTTAAGAAAAAACAACTTGCGGAGGCAGAATAATATGGAAAATATTAAAAATGTTGATATAACAAAAACAGAACCTACTCCTAAAGAAAAGAATTTAAAAAATACAATAAAAGACATTCTTTTTTACGTTGTTCAATGGACTTGGGGGCTTCCTGTTAATATTGTTGGTGGGATTGCATATTTAATTTGCACGAAAATTCTCAAAAGACCTCACAGTAAATTCGGTTATGCAAATATCGTTTACCTTCCCTGGAACGCGGGTGGACTTTCAATGGGTCTTTTTATATTTATCAAAGACAGAAAAGAAGTAAATCCCTGGACCTATAACACCCGTATTCACGAATATGGTCACACTTGGCAGTGCCTTCTTTTGGGTCCGCTATATTATGTAGTAATTGCCATCCCATCAGTTATATGGTGTAATTTCTTTGCAAAATACAGAGAAAAAAACAATGTTTCCTATTACAAGCTTTTTTGCGAGGCTTGGGCAAACTCCTGGGGACAAAAAGCAACAAAAATGAAGATGGTTGAAACGGGGAAATAAGTTATGGACTATATTTTTAAAGGTAAATGGATTGGTACAGATATGACGGTTGAAGACCGCCGAGCACCTGTATTCAAAAAGACCTTTACAATTGAAAAAGAAATAAAAAAAGCAGAATTGCTTATTTGCGGTCTTGGACTTTTTGAACTTAAAATCAACGGTAAGCTTCCGGATGATACTGTTCTTAATCCTGCCCATACTCAATATAATCGTACTGTTTTATACAGAAGTTTTGATATTTCAGATTTGCTTGTTTCAGGCGAAAATCTAATAACTGTGGAATTAGGTCATAGCTTTTTTAATGAAACAACGACTGTTTGGGATTGGCATAAAGCTTCCTGGCGTTCTTCACCTAAGCTTATAGCAGATTTAAATATCACTTATGAAAATGGCGAAGTTGAAAGCATTTTTACCAATGATAATTGGCAATACACTCTTGATGGTAAGATAACAAAAAACAGTATTTACTACGGCGAAATTCACGATTTAAGAAATACTGATTTTAAATGGGAAAAGGCGGTTTTAGTTGATGCTCCCGAGGGTAAATTAAAACCTCAGAATATGCCACCTATAAGAAGAATCGGTGAATTCAAGCCAAAGGAAATAATTGATAAAGGTAATGGTACATATATTATTATTGCTCCTGAAATGATAACCGGATGGGCAAAATTTGATTTGCAATTACCATTGAATATTGAAATAAAAGTAGTTTACAGCGAAAAGCTCAAGGAAGATGGCTATATACAAAAAATCGGAAAATATGAAGGTCACGATGGACCTTGGTGGCCTGATGAGTACATACAGCAGGATACATTTATCGGTAATGGTGAGTTTTGCGAATTAGAGCCTAAATTCAGTTATAAAGGTTTCCGTTATATTCAGGTGGAAAATTGTCCGGTGGAAATTACAAATGATAATATAACAATCTACCGTGTGGCAAATGATATGAAGGTTATCTCCCAATTTGAGTGCTCAAATGAAAGCGTTAATAAGCTTCACGAAATAATGCAGAGAACACTTTTCAATAATTTTCAGGGTAAGCCCACCGATACTCCTGTTTGGGAGAAAAATGGTTGGTTGGGAGATTTCAGTTGTGGTCTGCTTTCAATAATGTTCAATTTCCGGATGGCAGAGTACCTCAAAAACTTTGTTGGTGTAATGAACGACTGCTTTGAGGCTTATGGGAATGTTCCCGTAATGGTTCCTGCAGCAGAATGGGGTGTCGATAATTCACCTGTGTGGAATACTGTTTATGTATTCTCCTGCGAAGCACTTCTTGACTACTGCAATGAAAAAGATTATGTTGAAAGTTTGTATCCTAATCTGAAAAAATTTGCGATGATTGATATTGAAACTCTTAAAAATCAAGAGTGGATATGGGGGCAAAGAGGTCTTGCAGACTGGCTTTCACCTATGGGCAAAGAGGATGGAGAAATTGATCCAGGTTCTTCTGAAGGGTGCGAAATTTGCGGCACAGCATTTATTTTCAAAATGCTCAAAAGTATGACAAAAATTGCAAATATTCTCGGTAAAACAGAAGATGTAGATGTTTTCGAAAATGCTTGTAAAAATATTTATAAAGCATTTAATGAAAAGTTCTATAATAAAGAATTGAAGATTTATGAAACAACATTCTGGGAGCAAAAAGGTTTAAGAACCAAATACAGACAGACATCAAATCTTTTACCTTTAGCTTTTGATATGGTTCCACAAGAATATAAAAAATCAGTTGTTGAAAATCTGGTGAATGATATCATAAAAAAAGATTACCATTTCGACACAGGTTGCACAGGTGTTAAATTTGTTCTTCCTGTTTTGTATGATAATGGTTACAATGATGTTGCGTACAAGGTTTTAACTCAGAAAACATACCCGAGCTGGTGCTTCTGGCTTGAAAATGGTGCGGATTCTGCCTGGGAAAGCTGGGAAACAACCACCCGTTCTCAGGACCATTATTTCCTTGGTTCTTATGATGAGGTTTTCTTTACCCATTTTGCAGGAATTAAAAATGTAAAAGACGGATATAAAGAGTTCACCATTTCACCGTTGTTGGATTGTGGTCTAGATTTTGTAAAAGCTTCAGTCAATACACCCTATGGTGAAATAAAATGCCATTGGGAAAAGGGTGAAAATGGTGGATTTAATGTAGAAATACAAATTCCTGAAGGTTCACAAGCTCTGATTATATTGAACGCAAGAGATAATATTACTCAGAATGTAACCGGCGGTCACTATAGTTTTAAAATATAAAATAAAAATTACGAGAAGATTGGGAAAGCCCAACCTTCTCGTTTTTTATTGACAGTTATCTGTTCTGGTCATTCTGATTCTGTCTGTTCTGCTTGTTTTGTTTGTTCTGCTGATTCTGTCTGTTCTGGTCGTTCTGGTTCTGTCTGTTCTGGTTGTTCTGGTTGTTCTGCTGTTTGTTATCCATGGTTTTCACCTCCAAAAATTCTGGTGCTGATAAAGAGTAAAATGTTTTCTTTAAACCATAAAAGGTTTAAACTCGTTTACTCTAAGTATAGTTTGCCTTGTTTGCGGAAAACTATTCACAACAAATCGGGAGGAAATTTATTATGCTTTTAGTGAAAAATGGATTTTTATACACAATGGAAACAGCGGAGCCCATAAAAGCGGATTTGCTTGTTAAAAAGGGAAAAATTGCTGAAATTTCTCAGAATATACAGGTTGATGAGGATGTAAAGGTAATTGATGCACAAGGAAAAAACATTTTTCCGGGATTTATTGATGCACATAGTCATTTGGGAATTTGCGAGGAAAAAGCAAGCGTTCAGGTTGATGAAAGTAATGAGAACACCACGCCCATAACACCTGCTGTCAGAGGAATTGATGGAGTAAATCCAATGGATAGTGCTTTTCACAATGCCTTGGCATCGGGCATCACCGGTGTTATGGTGGGGCCGGGTAGCTCTAATCCAATCGGGGGACAGTTTGCGTTTATCAAAACCTATGGCAGATGCGTGGACGATATGATAGTGCTTGCACCTGCAGCAATAAAAATTGCATTAGGCGAAAACCCAATGACAAATTACGGGTTGAACGGTAACACACCATCTTCAAGAATGGGTACTGCATCGCTTATAAGAGAGGAATTATACAGAGCGAAGCAGTATTTTGAAAATGAAGAAAATAATGAAAAAGATTTTTTGTTGGAAAGCTATCGGGATTTGTTCAGTGGTAAAATCCCACTTAAAGCTCATGTGCACAGAACGGATGATATTTTAACCGCCATAAGAATAGCAAAAGAATTTAACTTGGATTTAACATTGGACCATTGTACCGAAGGTCATCTGATAGCCGAGAAAATTGCAAAAAGCGGTTTTCCTGCAATTGTTGGTCCGTCATTAGCTTCGCGAAATAAAAAGGAAGTAAGTCAGTCGGATTTTAAAACCGCAGGAATACTCAAAAAAACAGGCGTAACTGTTGCAATAACTACCGACCATCCCGTTTCAAGAATACAGTATCTGCCCTTGTGTGCAGGTCTGGCGGCAAAAGAGGGTCTGGGCGAGTATGATGCCTTGAAAGCTATTACAATTGATGCGGCAAAAATCTGCAGAGTTGACCACAGATTGGGTAGCCTGACAGTAGGGAAAGATGCGGATTTCGTTATTTTTGAAGGAAATCCCTTTGATATATTTTCTCGTGTTTATCTGACAATTATAGATGGAAAAGTTGTATGGCAATAATTAGCATAAATGTGTTGAAGGTCTTTGCTTCTTATGATAAAATGAATTTAATTATGGTATACAAGCCTAACATTGTCTGTGTGGAGTGTGAAAAAAATGAAGACTTACGGCACATATTTTCAGAATGATAAAAATTTACCTATTAAATATGGTGAAATTAACTTAATAAATCCTGAAAGTCAACGTTTAAGAGGCGAACCTTTGTTAAAGGGTATTGAGGCCTTACCTGTTTTTCAGGGCTTTTGCGGAACTGATTTTGAATTGATGAAAATGGGCAGAGAGCATAAACTCAATCCCAAATTTCCAAAAGGTGAAAACCGACTTATAAACGGACACGAAGGTGTTGTTTGGGTGCCGTCTCAGAATCGTTTTGCCATCGTCTTAATTCGTGGCGGAGATAGCTACGACCCGACCAGATATACAGAGGATGAAACATATTTTGAATATGGGTGCGATGGTGCAGATGGTCTTTTCTGCGATAAAAACTATTTTAATCCTGATATGCTTCTTCCTCTTCCTGAAAAATATAATAATCTTGAAAAATTACCTGTATCTGTTGCTAAAAAGCTTTCTTTTGCAGACCCTTATGCTTGTGCAATCTTTCAGCTGGAAAGAATGGAGGATTTGGGTGAGGCACAGAATTTCAGAGTAGAAATGGCTAAAAACAAATGCTCTGAAGCGGAAGCAAGAAAACTTGCAAAAGAAAACATTTTCTCGAAAACTGTGGTTTTTGGCTTGGGGATGACAGGCCTTTTTATTGCGGACCAGATAAGAAGAAATCATCCTGATGCACAAATACTTTTTGTTGGCAGAAGTGACCGGGACAGTAAAAAGGTTGTTTTCTCAAAAGAAATTGTAAACGCAGATTATCTTTGCACCTCAGGTCTTACCGAGGAAGAAACCGCAGAAAAGATTATGGAAAAAATTGGTGGAAGAGCTACGATGTTTGTTGGCACAAGCGGAACAAATATTGAACATAGAGTTGCATTCCAATATAAGGTTTTGGGCTGTAATGGTATTTATAACTCTTTCTCTCTCGGTCCGAAGGTTCAGTATGATACAATGCCATTCGGATTTGAAAATCACTTGATTTTTGCATCAATCAACTTCCGTCAGGCTCATATGGAAAAGGCTATTGAGGTGCTTGTTGACAGCCGTTATGATGAGGTTGTGGAGCTTATAGATAAAGCTGAATTTATAAAAGACCCCCTTGATGCCTATGAAAATAAAATTTTCTGCAAGGGAGCACCTTTGAAAACCGGTGTTATATGGAATAAGGATTTTATTGATGAAAATAAATAAGAGGGCAGATAAAAATGAAAGCAATTGTTATACCAAATCCAAATGAAATTGAAATAATAGAAGTGCCGATGCCTGAAGTAAAAGAGGGTGAAGCTCTTTTAAAAGTGAAGTATGTGGGTATCTGTGGTGCGGATGTGGCATCCTTTACGGGTAACCAACCTTTTACTACATATCCAAGAATTCCGGGTCACGAATTTTCAGCTGAAATTGTTGAAATTCCCGAAAATGATAAGGGCTTGAAAAAGGGTGATATTGTAACGTGCAACCCTTATTTTAACTGTGGCACTTGCTATTCCTGTGAGCGTGGTTTTGTGAACTGCTGCACAGATAATCAAACAATGGGTGTACAGCGTGACGGTGCTTTTTGCGAGTATATATCAATGCCTGTTGAAAGAATTTATAAAGGTAAAGGTTTAAGTGCAGAGGAATTGGCGTTAATTGAACCATTTTCCATCTCACAGCACGCAATTTCCCGTGCGATAATAAAAGAAAGTGATAGTGTTCTTGTTATCGGTGCAGGACCTATCGGGCTTTTTGCTCTTCTTGCGGCAAAGGCAAAATGTAAAAAGGTTATTGTTGCGGATATACTTGATAACCGCCTTGAGCTTGCAAAGGAATATGGTGCTACTGCGGTTGTTAACACAAGAACACGGTCACTTGAAGAGTTTACAAATGAATTTACACACGGTAAAGGCTTCGATGTTTGCATTGAAGCTTGCGGTGCACCCGAAACATTTTTAGGATGCATCGAGTGCTGTGCATTTGCAGGTAATGTTATTCTTATCGGGAACGGGAAAAGAGAAACCAGTTTTGTTCATTCAATCATTCTCAAAAAGGAACTGAATATTTACGGTAGCAGAAATGCTCTTAAAGAAGATTTTATAAACAATATAGACCTTGTTGCAGATGGTAAATGCGATGTTATGAAAATGGTAAGCAGAGTTTATGATATGGCAGACGCTCTGGATGCATTCAAGGCATTGGCTGATAATGACGGAACTCTTGCAAAAATTCTTATAAAAATCGGTGATTAAAATGATTATTGACGCACACGCTCATTTGTGGAAAAAGCAGAATGGTATAGTAAATGGTAAACCTGTTTACAATATTGGCGGTGGTAAAAGTGATTTTGGCGGAGAAATTCGTCAGATGATGCCACCATATATGACTGATGGTGAAAACTCTGCTCGGATATTTATTGCAAATATGGATTATGCGGGAGTTTCCGGTGCGGTTATTACGCAGGAATATATAGACGGTAATCAGGATGAATATCTTTTTGAAAGTAAAAAGGCTTTTGGCGGTCGTCTTAAAATTTGTGCTTTGTATGAAGAAAAGAAAATGGGTGACATTTCAAGATTTGACGGAATAAAAATATGTGCTTCAAGGCTTAAAGATAAAAATTTACTTAATCACATAGAGCCTTTTAAAATTGCAAATGAAAATGGTAAGTTTATTTCTATTGATTTGGCAGATGGTGATGAGCAGACTGAAATGATGCGGAAAATTATTTCTCAATTCCCGGATTTGAGAATTGCAATCGGACATTTTGGAATGGTTACAAGAGCGGGTTGGTTGGAGCAGATAAAACTTGCAAAAAACAAAAATGTTTTTATTGAAAGTGGTGGAATAACCTGGCTTTTCAATAGTGAGTTTTACCCATATCCATCAGCAATTAAGGCAATTAAAGAAGCGGCAGCGCTTGTTGGTTTTGAAAAACTTATGTGGGGGAGCGACTATCCTCGTACAATGACTGCCATAACCTACAAAATGAGCCTTGATTTTATTGAAAAAACAACCGAAATTTCTGAATGTGATAAAAAATTACTTTTAGGCGAAAATGCAAGAAAATTCTATAATTTTGAGAATTTGCCAACACCTGAAAAAATTAAAAATATGGTTGAAGATTAAATGTAAAACCGAGGATTTAACGAAAAATTAAATCCTCGGTTTTTAAATTTCACCAGATTCTTACACCATCAATGTGCAAAAATCGGGCTGTGTAATAATTATATGATGATAAGGGTCTGTCAAGAGCATCATTGGTATGAGCGGCAATAAGGATTTGCGGAGTAGTTTCGGTAACAACAAGAGTATGGTAATAATCTCCGTCAGCTCTTCCTAATTGAATAATATCGCCGGGTTGAATTTCTGCTTCGGTTACTTCTCGGGCATAAGGCCCCACAGATGTGTTGGTTGTCAGAAAATTATATAAAAATTCCACACCACTCCAGGCAGGTGCACGGTCGGAAAGCGAAATGTAATACCAACCGAAAACAGGGGTATAATTCATTATATTTGCCCCTGCGTAAATGCATTGTGAAACAAAATTGGTGCAATCACCGCCAATGCCGTGAAAGTCATAAAAATCCGGGTTTCTGCTCAATGCCCATCTTCGTGCATAAGCTACCGCGGAAATTCTGTCATAAATTTTTTCTCGCAAAAAAATCCTCTCCTTTTCATAAAGTGATGGTTTTTGTACCTTACTATAATATGAAAAAGAGAGGGTAGGTGTTTTAGTGTTTGTAAGTATTTTTTCTTCCTGTTACAAGGTGGCAGAAAACTCTGCCTGTTTTTGTGTAAATTCTTTGGGGAATACCCTTGATTGTAACGCTTTTTGCAGTTTTGTAATCAAATTCGCTTCCGTTTTCTTTGATTTTCTTTAAATCCTTAAAGGTGAACATATTATACCAACGTTCAACCCTGCTTGTGTATTTTGATGTGTCATTTTCATCGACCTCAAGAATACGATAGCCATATTGAGAAGAAAATCTGTCATCATTATAACGGGTGCTTAATGAGTTTACAATATCAATTCCTTTATACTTTACACCGAAAGCATTAGTGTGGTCGTGACCTGTGAAAATACCGAGAACATTACCTTTTTCTACCATTGCTGCAAACTGACCGTAGTTATGGAAGCCGCTACAGGGTGTTTCATTAAGCGTGCCGAAATTCTTGAATTTTGGATTGAACATATAGAAGTCTTTTTTGTTATACATGTGAGGGAATGAATAAAGCTTTCTTTTTGTTACCTTTGTAAGTGCTTCGTAAATATCATCAACAATAATGTGCTGGAAAGCCAGAGAGTATACCTTTTCTCCACCATTTTCTGCGGTTATCTCGTCTGACTTTGTTTTGTACCAATCCACCTGATTTGGAAGAACGCAGCCATAGTGGCCCTCATCATCATAATCATTGGAATCAAAAACCCAAAGATTAAATTTAACCTTTGAACCATCAGAGGAAAGCACAGGAACATTGTATGTAGCACAGTCGGGAAGGTTTTTCAAATCTTTGCTGACAGAGCAAGAGAAGGAATTATAATATTCCATAAGCTCTTCTCTTGATAATGCACCCGTTTCGGAATCGTGGTTACCGAATGTTATTGCGACGGGAATATTATGTTCTGAAAATATATTCATAAGACGGGTGATGTAGCCCTTGGTTTTTTCTGCATCAGGATAATTCTGGACATTGTCTCCTGTAACAACTGCAATATGGGGTTTCTCCTTTTTTAAGGATTCATTTATAAGCCAGAGGGACATATCGATGTTTTCATCCTCAATATGAGTGTCCGTAATGTGCATTATTTTAAATTTACCCTTTGAATCAAATTTTAAAGCCATGATTTTCTCCTCCGTAGATACTCTTAATATAGAATATACCATTTTAAATGATAAAGCAATATTTTTATTTATTGATATAAAAAAATACTTGTGTTAATATATTTACGGAGATGATTTTATGAGATATATTGCGGACCACGATTTTCATATACATTCAACTGTTTCCCCTTGTTGCCACGATGAAAACCAAACACCTGAAAGAATTTTTCAATATGCACAGGAAAACAGTCTTAAAAAAATCTGCCTTACCAATCATTTGTGGGATGAATTGGTTGACAGTAAAGCAGAGTGGCACGAAAAACAACGATTTTCTTGCATAACATCGGTTTTGCCTTTGCCCCAAAGCAAAAACACAAAATTTTTATTGGGTGCAGAGGTTGATATGGATTTTGATCATATTGTTGGCGTAAGCGAAAAAAGATTTGATACCCTTGATTTTATAATTGTTTCAACAACTCATTTGCACCTTGCAGGTAATACTGTTAGAAAAAAGATAGAAACACCCGAGGAAGCAGCAAAACATTGGATTGAAAGGTTAAATGCTTTAACAGAGAAAAATTTACCTTGGCATAAAACAGGTGTTGCTCACCTTACATGTGGACATATTTTTAAAAACAGAACTGCAGAGGTTATTAAACTGCTTACTGATGAAAGCCTTTATGACGTTTTTAGTAAATGTGCAAAAAAGGGTGTGGGAATTGAGCTTAATATGAAAAGTATTTTTTCTTCCGAAGAGGAAAAGAGCATAATGCTTCGCCCGTATTACATAGCAAAGGATTGCGGATGCAAGTTCTATTTGGGTAGCGATTCCCACAAAACAGAAGCACTTGACGGTGCGAAAGAAAATTTTGAAAATATCATTACAAATCTTGATTTACAAGAAAGCGATAAATTTAATTTGTGCATATAAAAAAGACTCACATTCCTTTTTGGAGTGTGAGTTGCTTTTTTACATTTGTTCTAAAATATATTTTTTTACGTCTTCAAGCTTGCTCTTTTTCCAGTCGTCATTTTCAGCTTTCTGGGCTAATGGACAAAGAATAAAAAAATCAAGTGTTTCGCCGGGGACACGCCCTGTCCTCAATTCCTCGGAAAAATGTTCTTTCCATTTTTCTTCTGTTGCACCCTTGAATTCTTCAGGCTTCAGGTAGGTCATCTGACGTTTTGTAGCTTCAATATGCATTTTTGCAGAAAGGGGAGAAAGCAAATTATATTCTTCTTCCTGAACATCAACAAAAATTCTCGGTAACTCATCTTTTACAATGCGTTCCTCACCACGAACAATTTTAAGACCCATAGGTTCGTAAGAAAATTCATTCTCGGTAAAATTCAGCTTAACAATAATACCGAATTCAGTATTGAATTGTGAACGTTGGTAGTCTGTATCAAAAATAAAATTCCCTAAAGAATAGAAAATTATTTTATCCCCTACGGTTTCATAGTTCATTGGTACGTGGGGGTGGTGGCCAACAACAATATCGGCACCCATTTCAAGATATTTGTGATAACGTTCTCTTGTGTAGGGAGAGGGAAGGGGCGTGAATTCCTCACCCGCGTGGGCAACAACAATACACCAACGACATTTTGTTTTAATTTCGTTTATGGTGTCCTGAATTGCATCAAGGTCACTCCAGCTATAGCAACCAGGTTTGTCAACGTCCGCCTTTCGGCAGGCACGCTGGTAACCAACACCAAAAAGACCGATTCCGCCCGCTTCATCAATGATAACAGGCTTTCGTGCTTCCAGAATATTCATTCCCGCACCGATAGTTTGTGCACCAAAGTTTTTTGCTTCTTTTAAAGTGCTTTCAATACCATAAGGCCCTGCATCCATAATATGATTATTGCAGATATTCCAGATATCTGCACCCATGTTTTTCAGAACCTTTACGGCTTTTGGGTCTATTGTATGAAGCAATTGCTGAACACCACTCCGGGTGGTGTTTTGTTCTGCATCAGCAATGGGTCCCTCCACATTAGGAATAACGTGGTCAGCACTGTGCAGAAAAGCAAGAATTTCTTCTGAAATCAGCTTTTCGTCATCCCATTTGCCGTAAAAATATCGGTCAAAGCCAATATCACCTGTGAAAACTAAAGAAGTTTTTTCTTTCATAAATTATCTCTTTTCTTCAAGTTCAAATCCGTAAAGTTCGCCATTTACAGTTGAGAGTTTTCCTACCTGACCGATTTCAAAACCATCATAGCATTCGTGGGGAACTGCTAAATCAAAAATGTTTCCGTCAGGTTCTTCAAGGGTTATAATAAATTGTTCAACTGCTTTTGGACGTTTTGTTCCCACAACCTTTGCACAACAACTTTGGTCAATTACCTTTACAGCTCTTACTAAAGGTTCTGTGGGCGGTTCGTCTAAATTGATTTCTTTGGGGATTTCATTTTTCAATTCTTTTCGTTGCTTTTTAGTAATTTTAGCAATCCATATACCAATCGAAACAGCAAAAATGATACTTAATGAAAAACCACCAAGCAGTAAGATATCATCCATAATTTAATCACCTAAAAGTAACTTGTATAATGTCGGCTCAACGTTGAATTCTTCCATAGCCTTTTTTACTTCGCCCAAAGCCTTTTCCTTTGCGGATTTGGGGTTAGTGCCCTTAAGCACTGCACGGATAAGAATGTTCTTAGGCGTGTGTGCAAAATCAATGAATTCTAAAAGCTGAGTTTTATAACCGCAGTATTCAAGAAGATTTCCTCTGATACTGTCTGTTAGCAAAGCAGAAAATCGTTCCTGAATAATTCCGTAACGGGTTAAAACAGAAAGATTTTCGGTTTTTATCTGCTGGTTTAATTCGTGTTGGCAACAGGGTACGGAGAATATCATTTTTGCACCCCAGTTAACTGCGTTGTAAAGTGCAAAATCTGTTGCGGTGTCACAAGCGTGTAGAGTAATTACCATATCAACATCAAAAGGACATTTGTAACCATTGATATCGCCTAACTCGAAGCGGAGATTTTTATAGCCGTATTTCAGGGCTGCTTTGTTGCATTTTTCAATAACATCTTTTTTTAAGTCAAGGCCGATTATGGTAGTATCAATTTTTTTAATTTCGGTTAAATAATAGTAAACGATAAAAGTTAAATAAGATTTACCACATCCGAAATCAATAATATTTAATCTAGTTAAATTCTGCTGACGCACACCATCATCAATTATTTCAATAAGGCGGTTAATCTGCTTGTATTTGTCATACATTGAGTTAACAACCTTGCCGTCCTTTGTGAAAATGCCCATATCAACAAGTGGTTCAATAACCTTACCTTCGGGGAGAAGATATTTTTTCTGACGATTGTGCTGAACGGGTGCAGAGGGTGTTTCGTTACCTGTGTTTCTTGTTTTATAAAAAAGTTTACCGTTTTTAGATGCGGTTATGTAATATTCTTTATCATTATCCCACGCGTTGAATTGTAAAAAATCATTTTTCATAAGCTCGGATGCACGACTTGCAGCCTCATCAAATTGCACATTTTCGTGGAAAACTTGTTTTTCTGTATGCTTTGCAATCTGGAAAAATTTAGGCATTCTGCTTATGGTAATTTTTTTGAATTCGCCTTGCTTTGAAATGGGTTTGCTAATAACCGCCTTGTTTATTTCATTGTCAAAAATCTTAGTTATAAAATCCTTTAATTCTGACATTGAAGGACCTCCAATAGAGTTAATTCGTTAATGTAATGGTTTCACCTGCAGAAAGTTCTGCTTTAAAGAGGTTATCTTCAATAGTGAAAACTTTGTCTGATTTAAGATTCTTTGTTTTATCATTTAACTTAATGGTTATTACAGAGTCTTGTGCGGCGGTAACCTTTGCTTCTTTGAGAAGCGAATTGTTCCAACTTAAATCAAAGGTTAAATTGCCTCTTGCTCTGATTCCCTTAACTGAGCCATTAGTCCATTCATCGGGTAAAGCGGGTAAAAGCTCTGCAATTCTGTTGTCGGGTGAACCCAGATGACTTTGAAGAAGCATTTCTGTAATTGCTGCAACACCGCCAAAGTTACCATCAATCTGGAATGGTGGATGAATGTCAAAAAGGTTGTTGGCGGTGCATTTTTCAAGCAGGTATTTCAGGTGAGTGTAAGAGTTCTTAGCATCCTTAAGACGTGTGTAGAAGCAGATTGTCCAGGCTCTGGACCAACCTGTTGAACCACCGCCGTTTTCAATTCTTCGTGCAATAGTTCTTTTTGCAGCCTCATATATTTCAGGGTTACTTTCGTTAATCTGATCGGCAGGGAAAAGACCAAAAAGGTGAGAAATATGACGGTGTCCGGGTTCGGTTTCTTCATAATCCTTAATCCATTCACGTATTGTTCCGTAACGTTCGCTTATTTCCATAGGGGGAAGCTTATCTAAAACTTCAAAAAGCGTTTTTGAAAAATCTTCGTCAATACCAAGCACCTTGCAAGCGTGAGCAGTGCGGGTGAAAAGAGCGTAAATAATCTGGAAATCTATTGTTGCACCCTCGGTGAACATACTCTCTTGCTTTTCGCCATTGGCGTCTATGTAATGAAATTCGTTTTCGGGCGAATTGGAGGGCGAGGTGATGAGCTCACCATTTTCGTTTTCTGTTAAATAATCCTGAACAAATTCGCAGGAACCTTTTAAAATAGGGTATATTTCTTCAAGGTATTCTTTGCTGTTGGTGTATTCGTAATGCTCCCAGAGATTAAGACAAAGCCAAGGACCTGCCATAGGGAAGAAACCACAATCAACACTGTCGTGAACACCGGTTCTGCCGAAAGCATCGGTTGTGTGGTTAATTACCCAACCCCTTGCACCAAAAAGCTCTTTTGCGGTTTTGGAACCAAAGGAGCTTACCATTTTCATAAAATGTATAAATGGTGCACTTGTGCCTGAAAGGTTTGCACTTTCACTTGGCCAATAGTTCATCTGAAGATTTATATTGGTGTGGAAATCGCTACCCCAGGGTGGATTGAAATCGTGACACCAGATGCCCTGCAGGTTGGCAGGAAGACGAGCATTTTTGCCCGAGCTTTCAATTAAAAGATATCTGCCGAAATTATAGTAAAGAGCGAATAAATCAGGGTCGTATTCATCCCATTTAAGCTCTTTGAGTCTTTTGTTTGTTGGGAGAGCACTTATTGGTGTTTCTTCGAGCTTAAGTTCAACATTACCGAACCATTTTTTATGAGTTGAAATATGGTTTTCTTTTATATCCTCATATTCTGCACTACAGAGTTTCTCAATGGTTTCGGTTAATTTATTTTTGAAATTGATTGTTTCATCAATATCGTATTTGTTAACGTCATAGTTTGTTTCAAATGCACTGAAAATTATAACGTATGTTGCATTGATAACAGTAATTGTGCTGTGGTCAGAGGTAAGCTCACCATCTGTTTTAATACGGAGCTTTGCACCAAAGGACATACCCTCACCACCCTCACCATAATAGTGGTGGGTATTGTAGGCTGTTCTGCCGTTCATAATAATTGTGTCGGGTGCAATACAAGCACTGTAAGCATCCTGTTTTCTCTTTACTGTTACGTTGCAGGAAAAGGGCTTCCCATCAGTTTCAACCTTATAAACAAAGCTATCAAAATCTGTGCTTATAAAACATTCACTTTTGTAATTTGCCTTGCTCTTTGTCCAATAAACTCGTGCAATAGCTTCACTTAGTTCCAACTCCTTGCGGTAGTTGGAGTAGGGGGATTTATCGAGGAAATCAACAAAAATTTCTCCGAAGCTTTCATAGGAACGCACAACAGGTGGGTCGGATAAAAATGTTTCACGAGCCAGTTGAGCAGCTTCTTTAAGCTTTTCTTCGTGGATAAGCTGACGAATTTTTGCTAATGCCTCGGGTGAAGCATGGTATTTTTCCTGAATCTGCTTGCCACTCCAAAGAGATTCTTCATTTATTTCAATTTGTTCACAGTCGGGATTACCATAAGCCATAGCACCTATTCTGCCGTTACCTAATGGCAAAGCCCACATCCATTCGTTTACAAATTCATCATACCAAAGTTTTGTTGACATAGTTTCACAACCTAGCTAATAATTTTATTATCAATATACTATTATATCATTCTGGTAAAAGCTTTTCAATAAAGAAAGAGTTTTTATTGAAAAGTAATATTTTTGTTGATATAATATGTCAATAATTAAAAATGTTGGTGATAGATTTATGATGAAAATAATAAACGAAATTTGTAATTTAGTAAAAGAATGTGGCAAGGTAATACTTAATGCCGATAGAGAAAAAATGGCGATTGATACAAAGTCAGGTATTGCAGATCTGGTTACAGAATATGATACAAAAATTCAGAAACAGCTTTTTGAGGGCTTGAAAAAGATTTTGCCAGAAGCAAAGTTAATAGGTGAAGAGGGCTCAAGTGATGAGTTGACATCAGAGGGCTATGCCTTTGTTGTTGATCCCATTGACGGTACAACAAACTTTATTAAGGATTATCACATAAGTGCAATTTCTGTGGCGTTGTTGAAGGATGGCGAGCCTGAGGCAGGTGTTGTTTATAATCCTTATCTCAATGAAATCTTTTATGCTATAAAGGGCTGTGGTGCTTTTTGTAATGGCAATAAAATAAAGGTTTCTTCAGCACCGTTAAGTAATGCTCTTGTTTTGTTTGGTACATCACCTTATGATAAAACTCTTTCTGAAAAAACATTTCAGATTGCCGCACAATATCTCAATGATGCCCTTGATATCAGAAGATGTGGTTCAGCGGCATTGGATTTGTGTTCTGTTGCGTCAGGCAGAGCCGACCTGTATTTTGAATTACAGGTTTCTCCATGGGATTTTGCAGCAGGTAAATTGCTTGTTGAGGAAGCAGGCGGTGTTGTAACAACATTTGATGGCAAACCGCTTTCGTTCAATGGCAAAACATCTATTATTGCAAAGAATAATGTTATCTGATTTGACTAAAGCAAAAACCAAGAGCATTGCAATCGCAATGCTCTTGGTTTTTTTCTCTAATAATTTGAAAATTATTTAAGTAATTCAGGATGGTTCTTTAATAAATCTTTTGTTCTTTCGGCAACTTCTTGGTTTTTTGCGTTTATGCAAACCTTTATTAAATCTTCAATTTTGATTTCTTTATCCAGATATGATGGGCTATTTCCTGTCAGATAAGAGGGTAAATGGTATTTTTCAAGAAGATTGTAGTAACCCCAGATATAATCGACGGTCTTTGCTCTGCTGAAGTGATTATATGCTTCGGGAAATTGATTCTTTTTATAATACTTCAACCCCAGAGTGTTGTTAGCCCATGCACCATATTGGTCTGCTGCCTTTATCAGGTAATCAAAGGATAAATCCATAAGCTCTTTTTTCTTTTCAGGGTTCTCTTCCTTTAAAGCACGTTGCTCATATAATTCACTCAGGTTGCCAAGAGAGAATACGTAATTGTTGTCAGCTGCTTTTTTCCAGAGCTTTTCGGGATCTGTAAGGTTGAATTCCTTTTTTATTTCCATAGGAACATTCGGGTCATTTGCCATATTACCAAGAACATTGAATGCTGCAACAATTCCGCAAGCAGCAGCCTTATGCTCATAGCTTATTGCTAAGCGGATTCTGTCAATAGGATCCATATACTCCAATTGGGCAATAAACGCATTTTCTAACTCTGTGCCCGGCCTTTTGTAGTTGTAGAGCATATATCCATAATCCCAGAATGCTATGGGTGCAGGGGGAGTTGCCTTTATTGCCCTAAGGCAATAATCAAAGGATTTCTGATAATTGGGCTCAGGGCAGATTATTCCATAATAATATAATCCGCTGCATTCATACAATGCCAAGGGATTGCCCTCTTCGGCAAGCTTGATAACCTGATACATACCGGGCTTTGTGGATAAGCCAAAAGGCAGAATAACGCGTTCCATCAGCTCTGTTCTGCAATCAGCCAATTGGAATATTTCATCAGACTTCGATGGTGGACAGAAGCCTTTACCGAAAAAGTAAATTACACTATATAAATGTTGTGCGAAGAAAATACTGCTATTAATGTCAATTGAGCTGTTTCTTCTTTTTACATAATCAATTAAACTATCCAGTGCTATAGAACTGGATTTTTTCAATCTGTCGGGGATAGTGTAGTCACAATCATCCCCTGTTAATAATTGAAGACTGTTATATAAAATAGCGTACAGCTCACCGAAGTCACCGCCATTTTTTTCTTTCAATTTATAATATAACGTGTTTTCAAAATATGAAAGCAAATCGTGTTTTGGATCAAAAAGGTGTTGAGGAAGTCTGTCTTGTTTGAAACGGGTGTGATAACCTCTGTCGGTTTCTTCGCTTCCTACATTGAAAAGAAGTTGCATAGTTTTTGTAAAACTGCGGGATACTCCCAACTTTACAAAATATTGCCACATCCATATACATAAACCTTTTTGGCTTTTTGTAGATTTACCCATAATACGACCTCCTTTGCTTTTTTGAGAATATAACATAATCTATTAAAAATCAAGTCTTTTTCACAAAAAGAAAAGTTTTTTGATATTTAATGTTATTGAGAGGTGAAAAAGCCATTCTTATAATTATTTATAGGGGAGGTGAACTTATGGATAAACCTACAAACTTATTCAGATGTGTAAACAGATATGGTGATATCGCTGAATATATCAAGATCATTGAAATCAGCAATTCTTGCGATGATTTTATTGTTATTGTTTATGAAGCGGGGGAAGAGGTTAATTTCGCTAAGTACAATAAAAAAGAAGAAATTCCTCATTTATACGAACTGAATAACATAGAAAAAGAAGATGCTAAAAATAAGTTCGAAATGTTAAAACGTATAGTTGAAGCCGGTATTCATCTTGATTACTTATAAAAGAAAAACAATAAAGAAAAATGTTTTTTTGAAAGCGATCACAAATTATCACAACAAGTGTGATAAATTTTTTGTGGTAAGTAATTGAGAATTGGAAGTTTCGTGTATTATTTTTAAAATCAGGGATATGTGAGTTTTTGTTTTTTCGACTAAAAACAAACTTTATTTCTACGAATCAACAAACTGTTTTGTACATTTTTAAATTTAAAATGGAGGAAAGAAAAATGGAAAAAACATTTTATAAGGAAGTTAAAAAGTTGGAGTTAAGACCAGCAGTATATAACGGAAAAGAGCTTGACAGAGTACCTGTTCATATTAAGGGATGTTTAATCAGAGTTTGGATTGATGAGGCCAAGGTAATTAAAATGAAACCGGGTGATACAGTAAGAGCGACAGCCAAAGTAATAGACAATGAAAATGATAAAGTCGTTTTTTTTGATTTGTATTTAAGCGGCGCTGTTCTGGACAGCTTTATTGAAAAGTACGGTGATGAAAATATAAATGCAACTGTATATATGAAGCTTAAATTTTTTTACTTTACAAAAGAATCGCTTGTTGAACCTGATGAAGATTGTGAGTATATGGGTTACGAGGTTTTGGAGATTTATCCTGAAGAGGAATAAACTGATGTAACCATTACGTTTTAGGTAATTATAAGGAGGCGTAATAAATGAAAAAGAAAAAATGTATGCCATATATCGAATATTTTTTGCGGCATTTAAATGTAGCCTTTGTGGTTTGTGCTCTTTATTATGTTTTCTTGTTTGTTCATATTCCCGGTGCCAGTGTAATGAAATCAAAACTGATGTATTTTGGTTGTAATCAGGTAATCTGGTTTATATTTTCTTTAATAACACCGGCTAGAAAAAGAAACGAATATAATGTCGTTTTTAATGTTGCATTGGCTTATATTCCATATTTTTTAATTACATATTCATCAGCCTATAATAAATACATAGGTGCTTTTGTAGCAGTAATTGTTGTTTTGTCAGCATTGTATTTTTGTATTGTTGTTTTTAAAAAAATCAAAAACAAGCAAAATGCTAAAAGAATAGTCAGACACAGAGTGGGCTTTGCTCTTAATGGAATAAGGGCAATTGCAGGTGCTTTAGCTTGTGTGCTTCTTGGTGTTTCAGTTCTGTTTTCTATCTATGGTGTGCAACTTGCAAAGTCTGATGATTATGCACTTGAGGGTGCAAATTCCGAATCTGCAGAGCAATGGACTGTTAAAAATAATATTGATACAGTAAAGCTTCTGAGAGAGGACGATTGGAAAAAGCTTTCTGTAGATGAAAAACTTGAGGTGTTGAAGGTTATACGGAACATTGAAGTGGCTTATCTTGGAATTCCTCACAAAGTACACCTGTCAGCAGGAGTTATGGATGACGGAGTTTTAGGCTATTACAGCCATAAGGAACATTCTGTGGTTATAAATCACAGACATATTGAATCAAGTCTGGCAGAGGATGTATTGGAAACCTTGTGCCACGAAATTTTTCATGCGTACGAGCATAATGAAGTCGAATTATTTAACAGCGTAGATGCAAAATACAAGAATATGATTGTTTTTTCAAACTCTCAGGCCTATGAGGATGATTTTAAAAATTATGTTTCGGCAGATGAGGATTTAATAGGATATATAACTCAGGTTTCGGAGATAAATTCTGCTAAATACGCAAAAAGCTCTGTAAAGGAATATTACAGACTGATAGATAAATATTTAAATGAAGAAAAAGCGGTTTGAAGCAGTTAAAAGGAGGTTTTTATAATGGGAGTTTCAAAGAAAAAACGTAAGATTGGTACTTTTACAAAGCTTGTCAGCTATATTGTTTCAGTTGGTGAGATTTTTATTGAATATAAAAAAAGGGATGAGCTTAAAAACGCTGATACGAAGCACTCTGAGAAGGATGAAAATATTGTGGGAAATAAAACCGACGTTGTGACTGAGCGTGTTGCTTCTAATACATATTCAAGTGTGAGTGATGATACTCTTGAAATTGATTTGGATGATGACCCTGATTTCGGCTATAGTCCTGAAGAGGTTTATGAAAGATACAGAAGACATATTGCATCAACAACGCTTTATATTCAGGATGTCAAAAATCTTAAAGGTACAAAGGTAAATGTTTTTGCCGAGTCAGCAGGAATTTTTAATGCTGATATAAACGATTCTTCTACTTTACTTGATGTTGTTGAACCCGGTGATTACGAGTGTATTTTTGAATACAAAAGAAACAGACATACCCAGCAGCTTACCGGTAGCGTTTTGTGTCTGGTACATCCTGAAACATATAAATACTTTTTTATTTTTGAGGATCTCGATTCCCGAGCTTCGAATATTTCAAATTTTGCTGATTGCTCACCCGATATTAAGGATTTTATTCTGAAAAATGCTCAGAAAGAAATCGTAGAAGAGAATGAAGAAGAATTATTATTTTCAAACACGAAGGAAGTATTAACTGACAGCAAAGCTCTCCAGACAATGTTCAGCCTTTGCGAAAATTCTCTTTCACCTGAATTAAGGGTGAAATGTAAATCTCTTATTAAAGAGATGCGTGGAGGTAGCAAGTCCAGTAAGGATGCAGGTATGGTTCTTTCTGATATTTTGCATACCTGTCTTGAAGATGTTGATGGATATGTTGAACCACCATCGTACGAAGAGTGCGTCACAATCCTTCGCAAATATCACCACGGAGATGATGAGCTCATTGAAGGTATTGCCCGTCAGATTCGTTTGTTAGCACGTAACAGGACTACCGGAACGGTGTTTGTCCTTTTAGGCCCTCCCGGTACCGGTAAAAGCAGTTTAGCCAAAGGAATTGCAGAGTGTCTGCATCTGATATATATATCAATTCCTTGTAAAAACAAAAGTCCTCTTGAGCTTATGGGAGCCGACAGAATTTATGATGGTGCACGTCATGGTACTGTTCTGGAGGAAATCCGTCGTGCAAGAGGCAGAGGGCTTGTGCTGTTGGATGAGCTTGATAAAATTGCACATAACACTAAGGAAGGTGATACCCATAGTGCTTTTGACAGTATCTTTGATGACAGAAGAGTTTTGCAGGACCGATTCAGTGAATATGATTGCCCGGTAGATGGTTTTACATTCGTTGTTACCTGTAACGATATGAGTGGTGTAAGTGAACATATCGTAGACAGGTTCCGTGGTAATATTTTTACTATACCTGCATACGATTTCAATAAAAAAGCTGAAGTAGGTGAACAATTTATTGCTCCCAAGTATATGAAAAAATACAATTTTACAGATGACGAGGTTGTTTTTTCAAAGGATGGTTTATTAGCAATTGCTAAAACCACAAAGGATTACGGAGCAAGAAATATGGGTCAGCAGATTGAGCATTTGTTAGGTGAGGTCAATATTCAGATTGAACAAGGCGAACAGTTACCTATTGTTGTGAATGAAGAATTTGTAAAGCTTTATGCCAAAGAAATGTATTCAGATGATGAAGTAACTGAAAGTAAAAAGATTAAAGGCTTTTGTGCCTGAAAGGAGCCGTTATGTTTTTTATTACGGGAGATACCCACGGGGGCTTGGATAAATTCGAGTATATTGAAGAGATGTTTGAGCCGACTGAAAAAGATTACGTGATAATTTGTGGGGACTGGGGGTTCCTTTTTTCAGATTCTCAGTTTGCCCACGACAATTTTGAAAAGCTTACTGAAAGAAAGTACACAATTCTGTTTCTGGACGGAAACCATGAACGATTTCCTCTTTTGAATGACACCAAAAAATTTCCCGTTGAAGAGTGGAACGGAGGGAAGGTTCATCGCATTCGCCCAAATATTATTCACCTTATGCGTGGACAAGTTTTTGATATAGAGGGAAAGAGCTTTTTTACCTTCGGCGGAGCGTTTAGTGTGGACCGTGGTTTCAAAGTTCGTAATGTTTCCTATTGGGATGAAGAGATTCCCAATCAGGATGAAATAAATGAGGGTAGAGCAAGCCTTGAGAAGGTGGGTAACAAAGTGGATTATATTATGACCCACACCTTACCCTCATCCGTAATCAGAATGCTCGGTTTCGATGTTGATGACAAACCTGACAAGCATTTTACAGATTTTCTTGATGATGTAAGAACTACTGTAGAGTATAAGAAGTGGTTTGCAGGTCATTTTCATTTGGATAAATATGCAAACGAAAGTGATAACATCAGAATACTTTATAACAATGTTGTTGTTATTGAATAAAAGGAGTGAGTGTGTTGGAGAATAATTGTGAAGTAGTTGCTGTACCCAGAGGCTGCAAAATTTGTGAAGAAGTTACAGTTGTTGATGTTTATACAGCATTTAACACAAATCTTTCCGGAAATAATCAATTCAAATATACAAGCATTGAAATTTTAAAAAATGAAGATGTTGTTAAGCTTACGTCACATTTTGTCGTGTGCCCTCATTGTGGACAGCAGACCCCTGCTTATATGCACTTTATACGTGGAGATTATGAACCCAAGAAATTATTTTCAAAAAATGATGCCAGTTTGTGGTTGGAAGAGGCAATGTCATTTTTCGAAACCCGTAATAAAGTGATACCATTATATAAACCTATTACCGAATCAGATACCTTTAAATGTATGCATTGCGGTGCTGAATCCAAATGCAATGAATCAAAAGTTTTGGTGACATTTACTAAAACAGATGAAGAGGTAATCGTTTCATATCCTTTGAAGAGTATAGGGGATATTGTGCATGTTAACTGGAATGAAGAGTATTTAAACATTAACGAATTTCCCCTTTGTGAATATATAACCTTCAATTTCAATAAAGGCACTACTGTATTGGAGCTTAAAACATTATCAGGTAACACCTTGATGTCAAGAGATATCACTATGGGTGTGGATGCCTGTGATTTTGAAAGTCCTCTTATTGATGTACTTTCTAAAAATGTCTTGATAAAAAGGAAACTGAAGAGGCTTTTTGCTGAATTCTGGGGTAAGCCTTTACCCTTCAGAGAATATCAGCTTGATATATATACATTCTCTTTGGCAACAGCATACATAGGTTACGAGGATACCTCGTTTTATATTTATATTCCCTACAGACGAGGAACAAAGGAAATTGATGAATCATTTGAGGATATCAGTTTAAAATTGCATTTTAGTGATGATATTGTATCCCTTTATCAACAATCCTCTTTGCCACAAATGAAATCAATCAGAAAGAAAATGTTTAAAAATCCTGCATTGTTCTTTTATGTTGATGAACTTGAAAAATTGTGGGAATGTACGGGAAAAGAGCCTAATTTTTTTGGAGCTTTTTTGGATAATAAGCACGTGTTTTCAAATTTACGCTTTTTACACGATTTCCCTGTAATTTCAAGATTATATGAGGATATTTGCAAAGAGGATTTGTATGTTCCTTTTAAAAATATGCTGGCGGATTATCCCGAGTCGGTTAACGAGTATGCCTTGATTTACGCATCGTTGAGTGACAAAAAAAGAGAGGATGAAAAGGAAAGGCTTAAACTGACATCTTGCAGATGTATGCGTTTCGGTAATGGCGTTTCACAGTATTTTTTGAATATACCCGAGCGTGATTTAGCAGAAGGGATTCCTGTGCAACGGGTGGATGGTCTTGTTTTTTCTCCGTTGAAATCAATGAATGACTATCTGATAGCAGGACAAGAGCTTGATAACTGCTTAGGTGCTGAAGAGTTTGATACTCCGGTAGTTGGTGTTTTGAAATTCGGGAAGTATGTTGCAGCTATACAAGTTGATACCGAAAGCAATAATATAATTCAGGCGTATTTAAAGGATAACCGAAGTATCGATTCAAATGAATTCATTTATGCCGCCTTTAAGAAATGGTGTAAAAAGAATTCCTATGAATTTGATCTTGAGGATTGTTCAGTGTTTTGATTGACTTTGAAGCTCTATGTGTTAAAATATTATGAGGAGACGAGGTTTGAATGGGCGACTTATCTAAAGAGGATTTAAAGTATTTATATAAATTTATTTTGAAGGTGTTTAGTATGAAAGTTTTAGTAATAAATTGTGGTAGTTCATCACTTAAATATACTGTTTTTGCTATGCCCAGTGGTAATGTTTTGTGTACGGGTATATTTTCTCAGCTTGAATCAACCTCAGTTGCAACAGTTACCCACAAGATACCGGGTTCCGATGATGAGTTTATAAAAGTACTCGATAAAGAGCAGCTTAAAGAAAAAATGACTCATTATGAAGCTATAGAAGATCTTGTTGAAATTCTTAAGCATCCTGTTGTTGGGGTTGTAAAAGAGCTTTCTGAAATACACGCTGTGGGACATAGAGTTCTTCACGCTGGTGAAAAATTCAGCGAATCTGTTGTTGTTAATGAGGATGTAAAAAAAGCTATTGAAGAATGTATTCCTTTAGGACCATTGCACAATCCTGCAAACTTAACAGGCATTAAGGCTTTTGAAGAGCTTTTACCCGGTGTTCCTCAGGTAGCTGTTTTTGATACTGCATTTCATCAGACAATGCCGGATTTTGCATATATGTATGCATTGCCTTATGAATATTATGAAAACTATGGTATTCGTAAATATGGTTTTCACGGAACCTCTCACAGATTTGTTTCAAGGCGTTGCAATGAGCTTTTAGGTGACCCTGAGCATAGTAAAATTATAACCTGCCATCTTGGTAACGGTTCCTCTATTTCTGCCATTGTTGATGGTAAATGCTTTGATACAACAATGGGTCTTACACCTCTTGAGGGTATTATGATGGGTACTCGTTGCGGTAGCATTGACCCTGCAATTGTGGGTGTGCTTATGGAAAAAGAGAAGCTTACAGTTAAGCAAGTTGATGAGGTATTAAACAAAAAGTCAGGAATGTTGGGTATTACCCAAAAAACCAGTGACAACATTGCGATAGAAAAACTTATTAAAGATGGTAATGAAAAAGCAATTCTTGTAGAAAAAATGCTTTGCCATCAGCTTACGAAATATGTAGGCTCCTTTGCAGCTGCAATGGGTGGCGTTGATGCAATTGTTTTCACAGGTGGTATAGGTGAAAATAACCCCAAATACAGGAAAGCTGTTGCAGAAAAACTCGCTTTTATGGGCGTGGAAATAGATGAAGCTAAAAACAATACCCGAGGCGAAGAAATAGAGTTTTCTACATCTGAGTCAAAAATTAAAATGTTCGTAATTCCAACAAACGAAGAACTTATGATTGCTCAGGATACCTTTGAGTTGGTTGAAGGCGAGTAATATAGCAAAAAACATTCACTTACCACCATTGGTAAGTGAATGTTTCTTTATCTGTGTGAACAATACAATCAGAATCTGTTAAATAGTCTACTTTGTACTTTTTTTCTGCTATCAGTCTATCCAGATGGTCTTTACGGTGGTAGGTGTAGTGGCAAACAATGATACCGTCATAAAGTCCAAGACCGCTGAAATCCGTTAAATTTACGTTGTTATCATCATATTCCAGAATGTGTTCAATGTTTTGTGTAACAATATGTGCACCTGCACTGACACCTATGTATACAACTCCTGCTTTTACATAGTTTATTATGGCAGTATCAAAATTGCATTTACGGATTTTATCAATTATACCGAAAGTGTTTCCGCCACCTACGTATATAACATCTATTGGTAGATTAGTGAATTTTTGGGCTTTTGTGTGATTGAAAATAAAAATATTTTCACGTTTGAAGCCGTATTCGCACAAATTCTTGTAATAGAAATCACTTTCTATAATTTCTGAAGTAGCAGTTTCATCGGGGATAAAAAGTATGCGACATTCGTTTAACGGCTTCGTCAGGTGTTCAGTTATAAGGTTTTTAGATTCTACTTTAAGAAAATCATAAGATGATAAAATCAGTTTCATATAATTTCCTCCGGTTAAAGTGTTTGTAAATATTTGTGAAAATAAAAAGAAGGGGTTCGGTGGTTTTTGAAATTTCTGATTGAAAATAATTATACAATACTTATATTAAAGATTTCAATATGAGATATTATTATGCTTTATATTTCTAATTGATTTTTATATATTCCGGTGCTATAATCGGAAAAAAAGGGTGGTGTACCGGAATGAATTTACTTCATATGAAATATGCCGTTGAAGTTGCAAGGTTAGGGTCTTTAGGAAAGGCTTCAGAAACCTTGCTTATTGCAACGCCCAATATAAGCCGTTCGATAAAAGAACTTGAATCAGACTTGGGAATAACTATTTTTGAGCGTACCACTAAAGGTATGGAGCTTACTCCTGAAGGGGAGGAGTTTATAAGCTTTGCAAAGGGTATTCTGAGTCAGATAGAACATATTGAAGATTTTTATAAAAACGGAGTAGCCAAAAAACAAGAGTTTTCAATTTCTGTCCCCCGTGCTTGTTATATCTCTGAAGCTTTTGCTGAGTTTTCAAAATCACTTTCCGAAGATGCGGCAGAAATATTTTATAAAGAAACAAATTCCCAACGAACAATACGTAATATGCTTGAGCACGATTATAAGTTGGGTATTATCAGATATGCAGAAAATTATGACAGATATTTCAAATCTATGCTGGAGGAAAAGGGCTTTCAATATGAATTGGTAACAGAGTTTACATATTCTTTACTTATGAGTGTTGAAAATCCACTTTCACAAAAGGATGAAATAACCTTTGATGATTTGAAGGATTATATTGAAATTGCCCACGCAGACCCTTATGTTCCGTCAATGCCACTTTCTAAAGTTGTTAAAGAAGAGTTGCCGGATAATATTAACCGCAGAATTTTTATTTTTGAAAGGGCAAGTCAGTTCGATTTGCTTTCTATCAATCCGCAAACCTTTATGTGGGTTTCACCGGCACCCGAAAGTTTATTGAAAAGATATAACCTTGTGCAGAAAAAATGCAAGGATAACAAAAAAGTTTATAAAGATATTCTGATTTATAAAAACGGGTATAGGCTTTCCAAATTGGACAGGCAGTTTATTACAGCTTTGTGCGAATCCAAAAGGAAGCATTTATAATTTTATGTTGTTAAAGGTCAGTAATTTACAGCAAAAAGAAGGTGTTATCAAAAATGATAACACTAGTTATATGTTTTAAGAATTCCATATTTGCCTTAGGGTTGTTAAAATAATAACAAAGTTAAGCAAGGGCGAGGCCAAGGCTGCCCGATTAAATCTGTAATTTTTATTAGGAGGATATATATGGACAACAAGTACGAAATCATTGATTGTGTAGAAAAACTTCAGGAAGCAATTGAACGCACAAGAGAGGCTCAGAAGAAGTTTGCTACATACACTCAGGAACAGGTTGATAAAATCTTTTTAGCAGCGGCTTCTGCAGCAAACAAAGCAAGAATCCCTCTTGCAAAAATGGCTGTTGAAGAAACCGGTATGGGTATTGTTGAAGATAAGGTTATTAAAAATAACTACGCTTCAGAATATATCTACAATGCCTATAAGGAAACAAAAACTTGTGGTGTAATCGAAGAGGACAAGGCTTTTGGTACTAAAAAGATTGCAGAGCCCATCGGTGTTGTTGCAGCAGTTATTCCTACAACAAACCCCACATCAACTGCAATTTTCAAATGTCTTCTTGCTCTTAAAACAAGAAATGCAATTATTATCTCTCCTCACCCCAGAGCAAAAAACTGCACAATTGCAGCAGCGAAGCTTGTGCTTGAAGCAGCAGTAGCAGCAGGTGCTCCCGAAGGAATTATTGATTGGATTGACGTTCCTTCTCTTGAAATGACAAATACAGTAATGAAAGAAGCAGATATAATTCTTGCAACAGGTGGTCCTGGTATGGTTAAGGCTGCTTATTCAAGCGGTAAACCTGCTCTTGGCGTTGGTGCAGGTAACACTCCTGCAATCATTGATGAATCTGCAGATATTCTTCTTGCTGTTAACTCAATCATTCACTCAAAAACATTTGACAACGGTATGATTTGTGCTTCTGAGCAGTCAGTTATCGTTCTTGAAAATATCTATGACGCAGTTAAAACTGAATTCGCTAGCAGAGGATGTTATTTCCTTAATGATGCAGAAACAGAAAAAGTAAGAAAAACAATTATCATCAACGGTGCTCTTAATGCAAAAATCGTTGGTCAGTCCGCTGCAAAAATTGCAGAGCTTTCAGGCGTAACAGTTCCCGAAGGAACAAAAATCCTTATCGGTGAAGTTGAAAGCGTTGATATCAGCGAAGAGTTTGCACACGAAAAGCTTTCACCCGTTCTTGCTATGTACAAAGCAACATCTTTCTCTGATGCCCTTGATAAAGCAGAACAGCTCGTTGCAGATGGCGGTTATGGTCATACATCTTCAGTATACCTTAATGAAGTAACTGAAACAGAAAAAATCAATGAGTTTGCAGCTCGTATGAAAACTTGCCGTATTCTTGTTAACACACCTTCTTCACACGGTGGTATCGGTGACCTTTACAACTTCAAACTTGCTCCCTCTCTTACATTAGGTTGCGGTTCCTGGGGTGGTAACTCCGTATCAGAAAACGTTGGCGTTAAACATCTTATAAATACCAAAACAGTTGCAGAAAGAAGGGAAAATATGCTTTGGTTCAGAGCACCCGAAAAGGTATATATCAAGAAAGGATGCTTACCGGTTGCTCTTGACGAGCTCAAAACAGTAAGAGGAGCAAAGAAAGCATTTATCGTTACAGACACATTCCTTTATGAAAACGGCTATACAAAGCCCATTACAGATAAACTTGACGAAATGGGTATTGCTCATACAACATTCTTTGATGTTCAGCCTGACCCCACTCTTAAAAATGCAAAAAGCGGTGCAGCACAGATGGCAGCATTCAAGCCCGATACAATTATCGCTCTTGGTGGCGGTTCTGCAATGGACGCAGCAAAAATCATGTGGGTTCTTTATGAGCATCCCGAAGCAGACTTTATGGATATGGCAATGCGTTTCATTGATATCCGTAAGAGAGTTTACACATTCCCCAAAATGGGTGAAAAAGCATACTTTATTGCTGTTCCCACATCTGCAGGTACAGGTTCAGAGGTAACACCCTTTGCAGTTATTACAGATGAATCAACTGGTGTAAAATATCCTCTTGCAGACTATGAGCTTCTTCCCAATATGGCAATTATTGATACTGATTTCCATATGTCTGCTCCTAAGGGTCTTACAGCTGCATCAGGTATCGACGCTGTAACTCACGCAGTTGAAGCTTACGCTGCAATGCTTGCAACTGATTACACAGATGGTCTTGCACTCCAGGCTCTTAAAAATATTTTCAAATATCTCCCTCGTGCTTATGACAATGGCCAGACAGACGTAGAAGCAAGAGAAAAAATGGCTAACGCTGCAACAATGGCAGGTATGGCATTTGCTAACGCATTCCTTGGTATTTGTCACTCAATGGCACATAAGCTCGGTGCTTTCCACCACCTTCCTCATGGTGTAGCAAACGCACTTATGATTGAAGAGGTTATCCGCTTCAATGCTTGTGAAGCACCCGCAAAGATGGGTACATTCTCACAGTACGATCATCCTCACACTCTTGCTCGCTATGCAGAAATTGCAGATTATCTTGGTCTTGGCGGTAAGGATGACAACGAAAAACTTGAAAACCTTATTAAAGCAATCAACGACCTTAAAGTAAAGGTTGGTATTAAAGAAACAATCAAGGATTACGGTATTGATGAAAAAGTATTCCTTGACAACCTTGACGAAATGGTTGAACAGGCATTTGATGACCAGTGTACAGGTGCTAACCCCCGTTATCCTCTTATGAGTGAATTGAAAGAAATGTATCTTAATGCATACTACGGTAAACATTTTGTTGAAAAAGCAAAACCCACAGCAGCAGACCTTGCAGCAGGTGTAGAAGTAAATGTAGTTAAAGCACCCTACAACAAGGGTAAAAAAGCGTAAGAGAAGGGAGATATTAAAATGAAACTTGACAGAGTTATTGCAGTAAGAAATGACAAAACTATTTATCGCGATGGTGATAAATGTGTAAAAGTTTTCAACACAGATTATTCAAAAGCAGATGTTCTTAATGAAGCTTTGAATCAGGCAAGAATCGAAGAAACAGGTCTCAACATACCCAAAGTTGCTGAGGTAACAATGGTTGATGGTAAATGGGCAATTGTTTCAGAATACATTAAGGGCAAAACTCTTCAGCAGCTTATGGATGAGGATGCTGAAAAGAAAGACGAATACATAGAATTGCTCGTTGATATTCAGTTGGATGTTCATTCAAAAGTTTGCCCTCTCCTTAACAAGCTTAAAGATAAAATGAATCGTAAAATCAGTGCATCTGAGCTTGATGCTACAACACGCTACGACCTTCACACAAGACTTGAGGGCATGCCCAAGCATAACAAAGTTTGTCACGGTGACTTCAACCCCTCCAATATTATAGTTGCAGAGGATGGTACTCCTTACATTTTAGACTGGTCACACGCAACTCAGGGTAACGCTTCTGCAGATGCTGCAAGAACATATCTTCTTTTCTGGCTCAATGGCGATATCGAAGGTGCTAAAAAGTATCTTGATTTATTTTGTAAAAAGAGCAACACTGCAAAACAGTATGTTCAGAAGTGGATGCCTATCGTTGCTGCTTCTCAGTCAGTTAAAGGCAACGAAAAAGAAAGAGAGTTCCTTCTTTCCTGGGTGAATGTTGTTGATTACGAATAATTAAAAAGAGGAGATAAATATAATGAAAATTACAGTTTGTATCGGTAGCTCTTGCCATATCAAAGGTTCTCGTCAGGTTGTTGAACAGCTTCAGTACCTTATTAAAGAAAACAATTTAGGTGATAAAGTAGAATTAGGCGGAACATTTTGTATGGGTAAATGTCAGCAGGGTGTTTGCGTAACTGTTAATGATGATTTTTATTCAGTAACTCCCGAAACAGTAACAGAGTTTTTTGAAGAAAACGTAAAAGGTAAGATATAAGATGATTATTCAGGTTTGTGTTGGCAGCTCATGCCACTTAAAAGGCTCTCAGGAAATTGTTGAGCTTTTACAAAAAGCCGTTGAAGATTATCATTTGGAAAATCAGGTAACACTTGTCGGTAGCTTTTGCATCGGCAAGTGTAACCGCATTGGGGTAACTGTACAGGTTGATGACGAAGTTTATACAGGTGTAACCAAAGAAAATTTCAAAGACTTTCTCAATGATAATGTTCTAGCACGTTTAAATGTTGAAAGGAAGTAACGGGAAATGCCCAATTGCTTAACATTAAAAAAATCCAATTGCAAAAACTGTTATAAATGTATTCGTCATTGTCCCGTTAAAGCTATCCGTTTTTCGGGAAACCAGGCACATATTATTGGCAACGAATGTATTCTTTGCGGTCAGTGCTTTGTTGTGTGCCCTCAAAATGCAAAAGAGATTGTTGATGAAACCGAAAAAGTAAAAGTATTTTTACAGGCAAGAGAAAAGGTTATAGTAAGTCTTGCTCCTTCATTCGTTGCAAATTACGATGGCGTTGGTATAAATTCAATGAGAAAAGCCCTTAAAAAGCTGGGCTTTTATGATGTTGAAGAAACAGCTATCGGTGCAACAATTGTAAAAAATGAATATGAGAGAATGCTCGAAGAGGATGACAGAGATATAATCATAACCTCTTGCTGTCATTCTATAAACTTACTTATACAGAAATATTTCCCTGCATCACTTGAATATCTTGCAGATGTTCTTTCACCTATGCAGGCTCATTGTATGGATATAAAGAAACGCCATCCCGATGCAAAAACAGTTTTTGTCGGACCTTGTGTTTCAAAGAAGGATGAAGCAGAGCATTATCAGGGTATAGTTGATGCAGTTCTTACATTCGAAGAGCTTACAACATGGCTTAAAAGTGAAAATATTGAGTTTGAACCTGAAAAAGATAATGATGATTTCAGTCGTGCACGTTTCTTCCCCACAACAGGTGGTGTGCTTAAAACAATGGCACAGGATGCACCAGGATATACATATATTGCCCTTGATGGTGTGGAAAACTGTGTAGCTGCTCTTAAAGACATTGAAAGCGGAAAAGTTCATAAATGCTTTATTGAAATGTCAGCTTGCGTTGGTAGCTGTATGGGTGGTCCTGTTATGGAAAAATATCACCACACGGAAACGATCAAGGATTATATTACTATCGTAAACTATGCAGGTAAAAAGGATTTCGAGGTTTCTCAGCCTAAAACTTCGGAATTAAAAAAGCAGTTTGAATATATTGAGCAAAGATATCCACAACCCACAGAAACAGAAATTAACGCTGTTCTTCGTCAGATGGGTAAATTTAAGCCTTCACAGGAGCTTAACTGTGGTTCTTGTGGCTATAATACCTGCCGTGAAAAAGCGGCGGCTATTTGTCAGGGTAAGGCGGAGATTTCAATGTGCCTTCCTTTCCTTAAGGATAAAGCAGAAAGCTTTTCTGACACTATTGTAAACAGTTCACCAAATGGTCTTATTGTTCTTAATGAGAATCTTGAGGTTCAGCAAATTAACAGAGCTGCAAGAGAAATTATGAATATTCGCTATGCTTCCGATATTCTGGGTGATAATGTTATTCGTATTCTTGACCCTGCAGTTTTCGAAAATGTTCTTAAAACAGGTAGGGGCGTAAGCGACCAGCGAGTTTATCTTGCAGAATATAAGAGGTTTGTTGAGCAGACTGTTGTTTATGACAGAGATTCTCATCTTCTTATCGGTATTATGAGAGATGTTACCGCAGAGGAAGAGCAAAAAGAAAGAAAAGAAAATATAAGCCGACAAACCATTGAGGTTGCCGACAAAGTTGTTGACAAGCAGATGCGAATTGTTCAGGAAATTGCATCACTTTTAGGTGAAACTGCAGCAGAAACAAAAATCGCACTTGCAAAATTAAAGGAGTCGATTTCTGATGAATGATTTATGTGCAGATATCGGTTACAAAAGTATAAATCACTACGGTGAACAGCTTTGCGGAGACCATATTGATATTGTTGAGCCGGATGACGAGTCAACAGTTGTGGTACTTTCTGATGGTCTTGGTAGTGGTGTTAAAGCGAGTATACTTTCAACACTTACATCAAAAATCATTTCCACAATGCTTGCGGAAGGTCTTTCATTGGAAGAATGTGTTGAAACAATTGCTGCGACCTTACCCGTTTGTTCTGTTCGTGGTGTGGCTTATTCAACATTTACCATTATTCATTTAAAGAATAACCAGACAGCTGAGCTTATTCAGTATGATAATCCACATACAATAATCATTCGTAATGATAAAAATTGGGATTATCCTAAAACTGAAATGAATATTGGTGGTAAGAAGATTTTTAAATCCGTTATTCAGTTGCAGGAAAATGATATTTTTATTGCTATGAGCGATGGTTGTCCTCACGCAGGTATAGGTACTGCATATAATTTCGGATGGAAGCGTGAAGATATTGCAAGTTTTCTTGAAACTCTTGCTCCGGTTGGCTATACCGCGAAGACTTTATCAACAATGCTCATTGATGAGTGTGATAAGCTTTATGGTCATAAACCTGGGGATGATGCGACTGCGTGTGTTGTGAAAATTCGCAAAAGAGTTCCTATGAATATGCTTTTTGGACCGCCATCAAACAGAGATGATGCAGATAGAATGATGAGCCTTTTCTTCTCGAAAGAGGGCAAACACATTATCTGTGGCGGTACAACTTCAACAATTGCCTCAAAATTTTTGAGAAAACCATTGAAACCGACCCTTAATTTCGAACATAGTGATGTTCCGCCTATTGCAGAAATCGAGGGCGTTGACCTTGTAACAGAAGGTGTCATCACTGTTAATAAGGTTGTTGAATATGCTCAGGATTATTTAGGTGAAAATAAGCACTACGAGCATTGGAGTTTTAAGAAAGACGGAGCTTCACTCATAAGCAGATTGCTTTTTGAAGAGGCAACAGATATAAACTTCTATGTAGGCAGAGCAATTAATCCTGCTCATCAAAACCCTGATTTGCCTATAAACTTCAATATTAAAATGAATCTTGTTGAAGAACTTTCCAAATGCTTGAAGCAAATGGGTAAACGAATTAAAGTGAGTTATTTTTAATTATGAATAATATAAGAAAATTTGATACAAAAGTACAATATCTTAAATATAAGGTTTTAAGAGAGGTTGCAAGAGAAGCATGGAATGATACTCTTCTTGAAAATATTCTCGAAATACCTAAAAAAATCGTCCCCGGCAAAACCTCCACAATGCGTTGTTGCGTTTATAAGGAAAGAGCGATTCTATCTGAACGCGTTAAAATTGCAATGGGTGGAGATATAGAAAATCCAAATGTTATTGAGGTTATTGATATTGCTTGTGATGAGTGTCCTGCAGCAGGTTATGAGGTAACAGATTCTTGCAGGGGATGCCTTGCTCATCGTTGCGAAGATGTTTGTAAGCGTGGTGCAATTTCTTTTGACCATAATCACGTTGCTCACATTGATAAATCAAAATGTGTTGAATGTGGTCAGTGTGCAAAGGTTTGCCCTTACTCTGCAATTGTTAACCGCAAAAGACCCTGTCAGATTGCTTGTAAGGTTAAGGCGATTTCAATAAATGATGATAATGCTGCATCCATTGATAACGATAAATGTACTGCTTGTGGTGCTTGTGTTTATCAATGTCCTTTCGGTGCTATTTCTGATAAGTCATACATTCTTAATGTTGTTGACCTTATTAAAAAGAGTGAACAGGGCAGAAGCTACAAGCTTTATGCAGTTGTTGCACCCTCAATTTCAAGCCAGTTCGCCTATGCCAAATTAGGTCAGGTTATAACAGGGCTTAAAAAAATGGGTTTCCATACAGTTGTTGAAGCAGCTCTTGGTGCAGATATGGTTGCTATGAGTGAGGCTAAGGAGTTGACAGAAAAAGGCTTCCTTACCAGCTCTTGTTGTCCTGCATTTGTTTCCTATATCAAATCAAGCTTCCCTGATTTAGTGCCTTTGATTTCTCATAACTGTTCACCAATGGTTGAGATTTCAAAATATATAAAAGAAACGGACGCAAATGCAAAAACAATTTTCATCGGTCCTTGTACTGCAAAAAAAGCAGAAGCTCAGCTTGAAAGTGCAAAGCCTTATGTGGATGCAGTTTTAACCTTTGAAGAACTTCAGGCTCTTTTTGATAGTCGTGATATTGATATCACAACTCTTGATGAAGACGTGCTTGATAACGCCTCATATTTCGGTAGGATTTTTGCTCGAAGTGGAGGTCTTACAGATGCTGTGACTCAGGCGATTAAAGAACAGAAATTAACAGATTTCGAATTTAATCCTGTATCTTGTGATGGCATTGAAGAATGCAGAATTGCTCTTCTTAAGAAAAGTAAGAATGCACTTAATGCAAACTTCATTGAAGGTATGGCTTGCGTAGGCGGATGTATCGGCGGTGCAGGTTGCCTTACTCATGGTGAAAAGAATAAAGCAGAAGTAGATAAATATGGCAGAGAAGCATTTGAGAAAACAATAAGTGATGCAATCTCTGTGTTAAAATAATCCAAAATCCTTCCATTAAATAAAACATTCTCCCTTGGTAGCATACCGGGGGAGAATGTTTTTGTTATGTTACAATTAGTTTGGTATTCTTATCGTACAATATCACGTGCAACGTGAACACCGCTTGCAGAAGCATGAGAAAGAGAGTGGGTGATGCCACTTCCGTCGCCAATGATATATAAACCTTTGTGGTTTGACTCTAAATGTTCGTCAACTTCAACTTCCATATTATAAAATTTTACCTCAACGCCATAAAGAAGTGTGTCTTCATTAGCTGTACCCGGTGCAACTTTATCCAGTGCATAAATCATTTCGATAATACCGTCTAAAATACGTTTAGGAAGCACCAGGCTCAAATCACCCGGAGTTGCATTTAATGTTGGAGTGATAAATGCCTCTTCAATACGGTTTGGTGTAGAACGACGGCCACGAATCAAATCACCGAATCGCTGTACAATAACGCCACCGCCAAGCATATTGCTAAGGCGAGCTATAGATTCACCGTAACCATTTGAATCTTTGAATGGTTCAGAGAAATGTTTTGCGACCAATAAAGCAAAGTTAGTGTTATTTGTCTGCTTGGCAGGGTCTTCATAGCTGTGACCATTTACGGTAATAATACCATTTGTGTTTTCGTTTACAACTGCACCTTTGGGATTCATACAGAAGGTTCGGACTTTATCTCCGTATTTTTCGGTACGATAAACAATTTTACTTTCATAAAGCTCATCAGTAAGATGAGCAAAAACTGAAGCAGGTAATTCAACACGAACACCAATATCCACACGGTTGGATTTAGTGGTGATATTCAATTCTTTACAAACAGATTCCATCCATTTGCTACCACTTCTTCCGACAGAAATAATACACTTGTTGCACTCGTAAGTTGCATCTTTGCAGATGATTTCATAAGAATCTTCGTTATCAACAACAGAAAGAACAGGTGTGTCAAAGAAAAATTGAACTTTTTCTTTCAGATACTTATACATATTCTCTAGAACAATGTAGTTGATATCTGTTCCAAGGTGACGTACCGAAGCATCGAGCAGATGAAGGTCATTCTGAATACAAACAGTTTTGAAGCGAGTTCCGGCAGTTGTATATAATTTTGTGCCTTCGCCACCATATTTTAAGTTGATTTGGTCAACATATTTCATTAAATCCAAGGCATGCTTTTTGCCGATATATTCATATAAAGTGCCACCAAAATCATTGGTGATATTGTATTTGCCGTCAGAAAAAGCACCAGCACCGCCAAAACCACTCATAATACTACAGCTTTTGCAGTTGATACAGGACTTGATATTTTCTCCATCGATAGGACATTTACGCTTATCTAATGAATGTCCGGCTTCGAAAACAGCTACGTTCAATTCAGGTTTTTGTTGCACAAGCTCATAGGCAGCAAAAATTCCTCCGGGACCGGCTCCGATAATAATTACATCGTATTTCATTTGCTCATCTACCTTCTTTATAATACATTCATTGTTTAAAAGTTGATTTACGGATACATCTAAAACTTCTGCAATTTTCAGTAAGAGTTCAATATCAGGTACAGATAATCCTTTTTCCCATTTAGACACGGTTTGCCTTACAACACATAATTTTAAAGCCAAATCCTCCTGGGAAAGATTTTTTAATTTTCTGAATTTTTTTACATTATAGCTGAACATAAAATCTTCCTTTATTCATTATAGATGATAAATACGATATTTACAAGCAACGGATATTAACATTTGAATAAAAAAGAGTTTATTCATCGGTATGATTATATCATATGAAAAGAAGGATATCCATAGTTTTATTTATATACAAAAATTTTATAAAATGAAAAATATGATTGCACGTTTTGCTTTCGGGATTTTTATAAATTTTTAAAAATATTATGGAAAGGATATGGTCATGAAAACATAGGTTTTGCAGTAGATTTAGAAAAATTTCAAAAAAAACGTTGCAATTTTTTCGCACTTGTGCTAAAATCAACCAAAAGATATTTAGTACAAGTGCGAAAAAACGAGGGATTTAGTGTATGGCGTTGAAAAAATCAGAAAAAACAAAGCACGATATATTGAAAATGGCAATACAGCTGTTTTTTGAAAAAGGTTATTCCGAAACATCACCAAATGTAATAGCAAAAGCGCTTGGTATGAGTACAGGAAATCTGACGTATTATTTTCCGACTAAAGAGCATTTGTTGGCAATACTTGTTGATGACCTTTGTAAATTCCAATGGAAGCTTATTGAGTATGAGGCAAAGGATGGAATAAGCTCGGTAATGTCAATCTGCCTTGAACTTATGACAATGGCATCGGCTTGTGAGAGCAACCCTATTGCAAAGGATTTTTTTATTTCTTCATATCAGAGTCCTATGACATTAAAAAAAATCCGTGAAAATGATACAGAGCGTTCTAAAGAGGTATACAAAGAATATTGTAAGGGTTGGACTGACGAACAGTTTGAAGAAGCGGAAATTTTAGTTTCAGGAATTGAATATGCAACGCTTATGAGTCTTGATGAACATGTTTCCCTTGAAACACGAATAGCAGAAGCTCTTGATAAAATATTATATGTATATAATGTTCCGAAAAAAATTCGTGAAACCAAAATCAAAAAAGCATTAAGCTATGATTATAAACATATCGGAGAGCGAATTTTCAAAGAGTTTAAAGAATATGTTGATAAAACAACAGAGGAAACCTTTGAACAAATGCTCATAGATGCAGAAAACCATAGTTAGAGCATATAAACGAAAATGAACCATTTATCCTTATTTTTTAGAGGTGCATTTATGAAAACAACAAACAAAACAATAAAAAAGATATTGAGTATAGCACTTTGCCTTGCTCTTGTAATGAGCTATGTGCCAGCAGTGTCATTGAATGTAAGTGCGGCAGACGGTGACGCCTGCATGTCAACTACAGACTGTACCGGAACGTATACAAACGGCTTTTGTGTTGTATGCGGTGGATATGAAACCCCCGTTAAATCCGGTGGATATTATCAGATAGATAATGCCGGAAAGCTCTTTTGGTTTGCAGCTAAGGTCAATGGAGGAGAAACAACGGGAAAAGCCCGTCTGACGGCAGATATTAAAGTCAACGAGAACCTTCTTGACAGCTTGACCTTCGATGAAGAGGGTAACGTTACCAACGGAGATTCCTTCCTTTCATGGACTCCCATTGGATGGAGAAATGGCGGCTGGCCGTATTTTAAGGGAACTATTGATGGTGCGAATTATACTATTTCCGGAATTTACGGTAACACTTCTGAAAGGTATCAAATGGGCCTTGTGGGTTATTTACTTGGCGGTACGGTGAAGAACTTAACAGTTGTGGATTCATATTTTTGCACGTTGCATGAAAATGGTAGCGTGGGCGGAATTGCAGCTACACATCAAGGCGGCGTTATTTCGAACTGTGCTTTCATTGGTACAGTTGTAACCACTTACAGAGGCGGCGGAATTTCGGGAGATAGTCAGTTATCTTCCAGTGAGATCAATAACTGTTACAGCGATGCGAAGCTTTACGGAAGCTCAGCTGTTTTAAGTTTAGGCGGTATAGTCGGAGGAACAAATAATATCGTACTCAATAATTGCTATTATCTGACAGGTAACGTCGAGAGCGGACATTCCACTAATGCTGATGAAGCAGGAAAAGTTGAGGGAAAATCCAAGGAACAGTTCTTAAACGGCGAAGTGGCTTATCTGCTTCAGGGCGAACAGGAAACCCACGTCTGGGGTCAGCTGATCGACACCGACACCTATCCCGTCCTTGGCGGCAAGAAGGTTTACTCCGGCTATGCTTCCTGCGCAAACGATGCAACGGCAGTCTACACCAATACGGAGATTTCCTCTGAGAAGCCCCACAGCTATATCAATGGCATCTGCACCGCTGTGGAGAGCGAAATGCATTACCAGCCCGCCGTGCTGAACGAAAGCGGCATTTATGAGATCAGCAACGCAGGCCAGCTCTATTGGTTTGCGGAGCAGATCAACAGCGGTGCGATTGCGAAGAATGCCAACGCAATTCTTGTGGCAGATATCGACATGACCGGCATTGAATGGACACCCATCTGTTCCACCGCTTTGTATTACAGTAGCGACTATTCCGACGGTGCATATCCCGACGCGGGCTATGCCGGAACCTTTAACGGCGATGGCTATGTGATTAAAAATCTCTCTGTTATCGGCTCAACAACGGAGGATGTTTCCTTCGGTCTGTTCGGTACCGTCAGCGGTACGGTGAAGAACCTCGGCATGGATAACTTTACATACACCGGTGCAGGCAAGGATACCCGTGTAGGCAGTATCGTCGGTCAGCTCATCGGCGGTAAAGTGGAAAACTGCTACGCTGTGGGCTCCGATATCAACACACAGGTGAACACCACCAACGGCGTTGCAGGCGGCATTGCGGGCTGTAACTACGGCGGTACCGTTGCCAACTGTTATGTATATAATCTGACTATGGCGGCGGGGCGTTCGGGCGGCGTTGTGGGCGATAACCGTGCTGATACCGAAGGCGACAGAGTCGGCACGATGACCAACTGCTATACCAATTACGGAAACTACGTTGGTAGCTACGCCGGCACACATATGGATTGCGGTATTCGTGCTGAAAGCCAGTTTGCCTCCGGTGAGGTAACATATCTGCTGGGTAGTGCCTGGGGACAGGGAACGCTCCCCGTTCTGCGCGGCGGCGAAACCGTCTATGAGAATATCTGTGGCGGCGATACTTTCTATTCTACAACTGACGACGATTTTGACAGTCACAATTTCGGCTCCGACTATTGCTGTACTAACTGCGGCAACTACGAACCGGCAATCTTTGTGACTGCGGAGAATTGCAATGACCTCGGCTTGGACAGCAGCTATGTGGGCTATTATGCAATCAAAAACACATCTAATCTCTACTGGTACTCCGAGCGGAATCGGATAGGTGAAATCAGCGGCAGTATCGTGTTGATGAATGATATTACCCTTGACAATTCCAAAACGGAATGGATTCCCATCGGCTGGGGCGGTAATTACACCTTCGACGGTGGGGGCAACACCGTTACGCTTAAACTAGATTACGGCTCCGAGCAGGTTTCCGCCAACTACGGTCTGTTCGGCATCTGCAATTACAGCGTGATTAAGAATCTGTTTCTGGACGGTTACCTCGCCGTGAACACCACGGGCAATGTGGGTGCTGTTGCAGCTTCCATGTACCGCACCACCGTCAGCGGCGTGCTCAGTACCGTAAATGTAACCAACACCTGCACAACAGGTGGTAATGCGGGCGGTTTGGTGGGCTACTTCGGCGGTCAGCACAATAGCACGCAGTATTCCAAGATTGAAAACTGTGCCGTGTATGCCAATGTGACCGGCTATAACGCAGGTGGTTTGGTGGGTCAGGGCTGGAATGGTAATCAGTATTTCGACATCACCAATGTGGCTTACGTCGGCAATGTCACCACCACCGATACTGCTAACGGCGCGGCTGGTGCCATCGTGGGCTATCAGGCTACCGACGGCTACACCTCTACCTTTACCAACATCTACTGGTGCGAGGACGATGGTCTCAATTTCTATGGTAAACGGGATACGGCAAATCAGATCTACACCAACACAAGTACCAAGACTCCTGATCAATTTGCAAGCGGTGAGGTTGCATACCTTCTCCAACAAGGTAATACTGAACAGGTATGGGGTCAGGATAATAACCAAACAGGTGCAAAGCCTATGTTCACATCAAATGAGCTTTACAAGGTTGTAACAGTAGGCGAAACAGGTAACTACTCCGTTGCAAATGTTGGTGATACAAACGGTGACGGAACAGTTGATGTAACCGACTATCAGGCACTTGTTAATATGGCTGTTTCAGAAGGACACACTCAGACCGAAACTGCAAGCTATGATGATATAGTGAAATATGACCTTGACGGTGACGG
>JAZNHK010000212.1:0-19913 GCA_045576915.1 Acutalibacteraceae bacterium | reverse complement strand
CCTGAGATCACTTGTTCAAAAGCCGGCAACTACAAAATAACCATACCTTCACGAGCTGACAGACTTAAAATATTAAATTATTTCGGCTATACAGGTAAAGAAATAACTCTTCGCATAAACCTTTCAAATCTTGAACAATCCAATGAAGATTGTTGTTCAAAAGCCTTTTTGAGAGGTGCCTTTCTCGTTTGCGGAAGTGTTACAGATCCGGAAAAAGATTACCACATTGAATTCAGCGTAACAAAAGCAAAGCTTTGCGAGGATTTGATGCAGGTAATTGACGATTTAGGGCTTCGTTGCAAAAAAATCTTACGTAACAACAGCTATGTGGTTTACGCAAAGGAAGCTGAATCCATTGAAGATTATATTGGCTTAATGGGTGCAAACAACGCCTTTTTAGATGTTATGCAAACCCGTGCCATGAAAGAAATAAAAAACCAGATCAACCGCCGTTCAAACTTTGAATCAGCTAACCTAAGCCGTTCAATTGAAGCCGGTTTAAAGCAGATTATGCTTATTGAAGAGGTTCTTTCAAAAATCAAGCTTTCCGATATGACTAAGGATTTAAGTGACCTTTGCTCATTAAGGCTTGAAAACCCTGACCTTTCTTTGGACGAGTTGGGTAAAATGGTTAAACCTGAGCTTTCCCGCTCTGCAGTCAGCAGACGTTTTAAAAAGCTTGAAAAAATTGCTGCGGAGTTGAGAGCAAAGTGAAAGAATTTTATATAAACAAAAATGACTCAGGTCAAAGGCTTGATAAGTATATTTCAAAATCAGTCCCCTTGCTACCTCAATCGCTTATGTATAAATACATAAGAAGTAAAAGAATAAAGGTTAACAACAAGCGTTCTGAAATTTCATACAGACTCAAGGAAAATGACCTTGTTTCAATGTATATCAACGATGAGTTTTTTGAACAGGTAAAACCAAAATACGATTTTCTTAATGCAGGAAAAAGCCTTAACATAGTTTATGAGGATGAAAATATTATTCTCATAGATAAGCCAACAGGTCTTCTTTCCCACCCTGATGAGGGCAACTATACTGACACTGCAATAACAAGAGTCAAGCGTTATCTTTATGAAAAAGGTGACTATATCCCTGATGAAGAAAACTCATTCGCCCCTGCCCTTGTTAACAGAATTGACCGTAACACAAGCGGTATAATAATCGGTGCAAAAAATGCGGAAAGTCTTCGTATTCTCAACGAAAAGCTTAAAAACCGAGAAATGCACAAGCTTTACCTTTGCGTTGTAATAGGCAAACTAAAAAAAGAGAGCGGTCTTATTGAGGGCTACCTTGAAAAGAACGAAAAACAGAACAGAGTTTATGTAAGCGAAAAAGGGAATGATAAAACCAAACACATTTCCACCAAATACAGAGTTCTTGGCTATAAAGATGGCCTCTCTCTTTTAGAGGTTGAGCTTTTAACAGGCAGAACACACCAGATTCGTGCCCATTTTTCCTACCTCGGTCATCCCCTTCTTGGTGACGGCAAATACGGAACAAATGCACAAAACAAAAGCTTTGGCGGATACAAAAAGCAATTTTTATATTCATACAAATTGAAATTTGATTTTCGGAGTGATGCCGGAATTTTGAATTACCTTGACCAAAAAGAATTTGAGGTTGAGGACGTATGGTTCAAAAAAGCATTCTACGACGGAAGCATAAAAACAGGCAGTTCAAAAAGTTGAACTGCCTGTTTTATCAATATCTTCCATCTTTATTTCATTATTGGTTCTGGGTTTGTTAACATAACCGATTTTGAAAAAGAAAACCGGAAATAATGAGGAAATTATCATTGCAGGAACTGCTAAATACATAACCCCATCTGCAAACAATGAATAATACAGATATGACGGTGCGTTTACCAAGCGATATGTTTCAAGAACACCTTCAGAGAAAAACGAAACAACGCCCATAATGGTGATAGCAATATTTATTACAAGTAAGGTTCCAAGTATAACCTTTTTGCTACCCTTACCCTTGCAGATGCGACCTGCAACGTAGTAGCACAAGGGACCACCAAGAAATGCCACCATGAGCATTACCCAATACCAAACACCTTGGAACTTCTCTTGGAAATTATATTCTGTTGAAAAATAAGTGTAGTTATAGGCAACACACAGAAGTACGTGAACAAGCCCTAAAAACACCTCAACAAAAAAAGAGTGCCTTATTTTTTTCATATATAAAAAGTCCTAACTTAAATCAATATAAAGTGCATCTTTATGCTATTAAATGATACCATAACAAACGCCCACTTTCAAGACTTTCGACAAAATGTAACTTTTATTTAACAAATAAAAAAGGTAGCCTCACTAAGAGGATACCTGAATTACAAGTATATTTTTCTGCAGAGTGCGTCAGATTTGTGTTTTATGAACCCCGAAGCGTACAAATAAAAACAGAGACCCTTTACAAAGAGTCTCTGAGTGAATATTTTTGTTGTAGTGTGCTTTGAATTTTTGTTTTATTAACCCCGAAGCGTACAAAGGTACGCGAGTTCGGGTGAATAAAACGAAAAGGCAAAGTGCAATACACAAAAAGATTAGTCAGCTGTGTAAGGAAGGAGGGCAATCTGTCTTGCTCTCTTGATAGCGGTAGTAAGCTCTCTCTGATGATAAGCGCAAGTACCGGTTACACGGCGGGGAAGGATTTTAGCTCTGTCAGATGTGTATCTGCCAAGCTTTGCTGTATCTTTGTAATCAATTGTTTCAACCTTCTCAACGCAGAAAGCACAAACTTTTTTGCGGCCTCTTTTGTTGGGACGGCGATCGTTTTTATCGTATGCCATTGTAAATTTACCTCCTATTAGAATCAGAACGGCAAGGCATCATCGTCAGCCATTGCTGCGAAATCATCAGCACTGCCGTTGGAGAAAGACTGTGCAGCTGCGGGAGCTGTTGCTGCTCCAAATCCACCGTTTGTTCCGGTTTCGCTTTTGGAACCGCAGAAGCTAACATTGTCTGCACTGATTTCAACAGTATAGCGTTTAATGCCATCCTTTTCATAGGAACCTGTCTGAATAGAACCCTGAACGGCAATCATTGAACCCTTCTGGAAATATCTTGAAACAAACTCTGCAGTCTGTCTCCAAGCAACAACGTTAATAAAGTCTGCTTTTTTCTCTTCGCCTGCTTTAACATAACCTCTGTCAACTGCAACTGTAAATCTTGTAACAGAAACACCTGAAGGAGTCTGGCGAAGCTCAGGGTCAGCTGTAAGACGACCCATTATAACTGCACAATTAAGCATCTTTCACACCTCTTATTTTTTAATAACCAAAGAACGAAGTACACCATCTGTGATCTTGAGAACACGGCTGAGTTCTGCAGGGAAATCAGCTTCACAAGTGTAGTTGTAAAGAACATAGTAGCCATAGTCTTCATCGTTGATAAGGTATGCAAGCTTACGCTTACCCCATTCGTCAACGCTGTCAACTGTGCCGTTCTCTGCCATCATCGCCTCGAATTTTGCATGAAGCTCTTTTGCAGCCTCTTCGCCTTTAGCGAGAGAATAGACGATAATTGTCTCATAACTGTTTGACATCGTTTGCACCTCCTTATGGACTCCGGCTTTCATTGTAACAATTTGAAAGCAAGGAAATTTATGCGGACATACCGCAACGATTAAGGATTATATCACCTTTAGCACAATAAGTCAAGAACCAAAAACAAAAACTCTTGACTTTTTAACTTTTTTCACTATAATATCTATTGTATATAAAATATAAATTTAATTCGACATTGATGCAAGATTATTTACTGATACGGTATTCAGAGAGGAAACGGCTGCTGAAAGTTTCTTACCGCCTTTAAATTTGCTACTTGCGGAGTCTTACTGAAAACAGTACGTTGACGGGCGTTAACCGTCACATTGAGTGGTGCGTTTTGCACAATTCGGGTGGTACCGCGGTTATTCCGTCCCGTGTTGTAAAAAGCGTGCTTTTTTTATGCTACTTTTACAAAGGGTAATCTTTACGGGGCAACCCACCACCATCGCAAGCGATGGTCCCCATCCCTATTTGCTAAAGCAAACAGGGATGATAAAAACCGCACTAATTAACACAATATATTTTTGTTTGGAGTGAAATAATTATGCAGTGGACAGGACTTAACGAATTACGTGAAAAATACCTTAAATTCTTTGAAAGCAAAGACCATTTAAGACTTCCCAGCTTTCCCCTTGTACCTCAGGGCGATAAGAGTATTCTTCTTATCAACGCAGGTATGACACCTATGAAAAAATACTTTACAGGCGAGGAAACTCCCCCCAGAAAAAGAGTTACAACCTGCCAGAAATGTATTCGTACACCCGATATCGAAAGAGTTGGTATCACCGCTCGTCACGGAACATATTTCGAAATGCTCGGTAACTTTTCTTTTGGTGATTACTTCAAAAAAGAGGTTATTCCGTGGGCTTGGGAATTCTGTACTCAGGTTATGGAAATGGACCCCGATAAAATCTATTGCAGCGTTTATCTTGAAGATGACGAGGCTTACGATATCTGGACAAAGGATGTTGGCGTAAAGCCCGACCATATGGTTCGCTTTGGTAAAGAAGATAACTTCTGGGAGCATGGTCAGGGTCCTTGCGGTCCTTGTTCAGAGCTTTACTACGACCGTGGTGAAAAATACGGTTGCGGTAGCCCTGATTGTAAAGTTGGTTGCGAATGTGACCGTTACGTTGAATTCTGGAACCTTGTTTTTACTCAGTTTGAAAACGACGGTAAGAATAACTACACACCTCTTGCAAATCCTAATATTGACACAGGTATGGGTCTTGAAAGACTTGCTTGTATTGCACAGGATGTTAACAACATTTTCGAGGTTGACACAGTCCAGAACATTATGAAACACATAATGGAAATTTCAGGTGTTAAATATCACGAAAACGAAAAGAGTGATATTTCTCTTCGTGTTATCACCGACCATATCCGTTCAACAACATTTATGATTGGTGACGGTGTTATCCCCTCAAACGTAGGAAGAGGCTACGTTCTTCGTCGACTTCTCAGAAGAGCTGCACGTCACGGCAGACTTTTAGGTATCGACAGACCTTTCCTTGCAGAGGTTTGCGAAACAGTTATTAAAGAAAACGAAAACGCATACCCCGTTCTTCGTGAAAAGCAGGACTATATTATCAAGGTTATTTCAATGGAAGAAAACAGCTTCTACAAAACCATTGACAGCGGTCTCGAGCTTCTTAACGATATGATCAGGAAAACTGAGGGCACCGTTCTTTCAGGTGCAGATGCTTTCAAGCTTCAGGATACCTACGGCTTCCCCATTGACTTAACAAGAGAAATCGCAGAAGAAAACGGTTTAACTGTTAACAACGAGGAATTTGAAAAATATCTTGCAGATGCTAAAGCTCTTGCAAAATCCTCACGTAAGGTTGCAGGTACAGAGGGATGGAAATCTTCTGACATCTCCTTCAAGGAATGTGATGCAACAGATTTCACAGGCTATGCAGTAACAGAGCAGAACGGCAAAGTTCTTGCTATTGCCGCAAATGGCGAAAAGGTTGACTTTATCGGCATTGATACCGATGCTGTTATCGTTCTTGATAAAACTTCTTTCTATGCAGAAAGCGGCGGTCAGGTTGGCGACACAGGTACACTTACTGTTAACGGCTCTGTATTCACAGTAACAAACACAACAAAAACTGCCGAAGGTGTTATTCTTCATCACGGTACTCTTACCGAGGGTGATGCAATTAACCTTGGTGACACAGTAAACGGTCAGGTAAATAAATCTCGCCGTCAGGCAATTATGAGAAACCATACTGCTGCTCACCTTCTTCAGGCAGCGCTTCGTGAGGCTCTCGGCACTCACGTTGAACAGGCAGGTCAGCTTGTAAATGATAGTGCAGTTCGTTTCGACTTCTCTCATTTCTCTGCTCTTACAGCTGAAGAAATTGTAAAAATCGAAAACAGAGTTAACGAAATCATTCTTTCGGCTCTTCCCGTTGCAACTGAAGAAATGAGCATTGATGATGCAAAGAAAAAAGGTGCAATGGCTCTCTTCGGTGAGAAATACGGCGATACCGTACGTGTTGTTTCTGCAGGGGATTTCTCAACAGAGCTTTGCGGTGGTACTCACGTATCTAATACAGGTAACATCGGTCTTTTCCGCATCATTTCCGAATCCTCTGTTGCTGCAGGTGTAAGAAGAATTGAAGGTGTAACAGGCCTTGGCGTTCTTGCTCACCTTGATAAACAGGAAAAACTCATTCATGATACAGCTTCTGCTCTCAAGCTTGCAAATGTTAATGACCTTTGCAATAAAGCGACTGCAGTTTCAAATGAGCTCAAAGCAAAAGAAAAAGAGCTCGCTGACCTCAAAGCAGAAATCTCCAAAGCTAAAGCAGGCGAACTCTTTGATAAATTCGTTGAAATCAATGGCGTTAAACTTATTACCGCTTCTTTAGGCGAGGCTGATGCTAAAGAACTTCGTTCAATGCTTGACTCTTCCAAAGATAAAGGCGACAATATTATTGTTATCCTTGCAGCAGAGCAGAATGAAAAAGGCACTTGCTCATTCGGTTGCTTCTGCGGAAAAGACGCTATTGCAAAAGGTGCTCACGCAGGTAACATTGTGAGAGAGGTTGCAAAGGTTGCAGGCGGTGCAGGTGGTGGTAAGCCCGATTCTGCTATGGCAGGCGGTAAGGAAATCGCAAAAATCCCCGAGGCACTTAAAGCTGCTGAAGAGATTGTAAAAACTTTCGTTAAATAAGGAGTTTTTGACTATGGATTGTATTTTTTGTAAAATCGCTAACGGCGAAATCCCTGCAACAAAGATTTATGAGGATGATGCAGTAGTTGCTTTCAATGACCTTGAACCACAAGCACCAACACATATCCTCGTAATCCCCAAGGCACACATCTCTTCTGCTACAGAGGTAAACGAAGAGAACAGTGCAGTAATTGCTCATATTTTCGAAGTTATTGCAAAGATTTCAAAGGAGCTTGATATGACAAATGGCTTCCGCGTTGTTAACAACTGCGGTGATGATGGTGGGCAGACAGTTAAACATATTCATTTCCATCTTATGTCAGGCAGAAAATTCACTTGGCCTGCAGGCTAATAAAATCACGGGTGATTTTATTAGTGAAGAGTTAAGAGTTAAGAGTGAAAAGTTTAGGGGAAGCTACGCTTCCAAACATTTTAACTTTTTATAAAAACTCATCGAAAGGATTTTTAAAATGAAAAGACCGATGCTTGTTTCAGGTACAGCAATTGGGTTAAGCTCTGCTATTCTCGTTCTTTTGGGAATACAAGCGCTTCCGTTTCTTATCCTGGGTGCAGTATCGGTCTTTATTTTATATTTTATAAAACCACTTAACCTGAAAGGAAAAATTATTATTCCTACTTTTTGCATTTCCGTAATTATCAGTTGCATTTTCTTTGGTATATATCATTTTACAAAAATAATACCTGCTCAAAATCTTGACAATACCACAACAACCATTTCGGGTAAAATTATAACCACGCCAAGAGAAACTGCCTATGGAACTCAGTTCACTTTAAAAGCAGATAAAATAGGTAACGAAAATAAATCCTGTAAAATTTCGATTTATCTAAAAAATGGCTATGACGATTTAAAGCTTTACGATTATATATCTCTACCTGATACTGAGCTTAAAATCATCCTTAACCAATACAACAAACCCGACGCTTCATCAATAAGCGATAATATCATTCTTGAAACTGAGGCACAAACCTGTAGTTTTCTCTGGGAAAGTGAAAAAACGCCCTATTATTACTGCTTACGTTTCAAAGAAATTATAACCCGGCAAATAAGTGCATATCTACCGGAATATGAAGCCGGATTTCTTCTGGGTATGCTTTTCGGCGATAAAACAGAGCTGGACAGCGATATCAGCAATGATTTCCGTGCAACGGGGATAGCCCATTTACTTGCAGTTTCAGGACTTCATACAAGTACATGGTGTGCCTACATAATTTCATTTTTAAAATTGTTTAAACTGAAAGAAAAAACAAGAAACATTTTTTGTCTTTTGTTCCTTGTTTTGTTGTGCATTGCTTCAGCTTTTACTCCATCTGTTATGAGAGCATCAATTATGATGACAATTGTTCTTGTATCCCCATTTTTCAACGAACAACAAGACCCTCTTAACTCTTTGGGATTTTCTATTGCTGTTCTCACTCTGCACAATCCTTATATAGTAACATCTGCAAGCTTTCTGCTTTCGGTTTTCGCCACCCTGGGTGTATTATGTGCTATTTATGCGGTTGCAAAAATCAACCCATTTATAAACAAAATCAAATCTAAACCCATTAAAATTATGACTGACAAGCTTTCTGATAGTATAATCACATCTGTTTTTGCAGGTATTTTCACTTTACCATTTTGCACATATTTCTTCGGTGTTTTCAGCACCCTCGCCCCTATAACAAACCTTTTGTGTGTTTATCCTGCGTTCTTGGGTATGCTTACGGGAACCATAGCAACTTTTATTTCTTTTATCCCCCTTAATTCCATTCAGGATATTTCAATTTTCATTTTCAAAACAACATCACTACTGTTAAACTATGTAACAAAGGTTGCACATACGCTGGAGAAATTCAGATTCTGCACTATTCCCGCTCACAAAGAATATTTTATTGCAGGTCTTTTATTAACAATTTTAATCTGTTTTACAGGATTTATGCTTTACAATAAAAATAGAAAGAAACAAATTTTTGCAGTAAGTGCAATAAGCTCTGTAATAGCAATAATTTTATGCTTAGCTCTGCCTTGCACAAATCTCACCCCTGCAACCCTCTCGGTAATAGATGTTAAAAATGGAGTTAATATTGCCTTGAGACAAGGTCTTGAATACGCCTATTTCAACTGTGGCACATCCGCTGATAACAGACCTTACAACTATCTTCCATCCGCAAAATGCGAAACCCTGAAACTTCTTTATGTAAATAAATCCGATAATATAACCGATACTCTGACCAATACATTGGTAAACACTCCGCCTCAAACAACTGTCATAACCGAATACAGCAAGGGAAAATTAAATGAATCACACATTATCTTTCCCCCGAATACGATTATATCTGATACTTACAGCTGCAACTTTAACCAGGAAATTACCTTGCAGATTGTTGACACATACCCTGTGTATTGTGTTATAATAAAGGATGATGAAAATACTGTTGCAGTGTGTTGCGGCAACACCGATATAAATTTCCTTTTTGAAAATTATGGTGTGCCTGATACGCTTGTTCTTTCGGATTACATCCCCGAAAAGCTTCCGCAGAATGTTGAAACAATAATCATCAGTAGTGACAGTAATGTAATACTCAACGAAAATATTGCTACGCTCAAAAAACAATGCAATAAGTTTTACACCACCGCTGAAAATGGTGATATTAAACTATTTTTGTAAAGGAGATAACTATGTTTTTAAATGAAGAAACCTTAAAAAAGCAAATAAAAAATGGTGAATTTTCTAATCTTTATCTCCTTTACGGTAACGAGGGTTACCTGAAACAATTTTACGGCAATCAGATTTGTGCAAAATCCGTAAGTAAGGATTTTGCAGATTTTAACCTTAAAAAGCTTGATGGTAAGGATACAAATCTTAATGAAATTTACGATTGCACCACATCATTTCCTATGATGGATAATTACACCTGCACAATTGTTAAGGATTTTCCATTAAACACCTACATTGGTGACAGAGGCAAAATGGATGACTCCCTCCACACAATCATTGCCGACATTCCTGAAACCTCCATTCTTATTTTCTGGATGGACACCATTGAGGTTGATGAAAAAAACAGCAAATGGGCAAAAATCATAAAGGTTTTTGACGAAAACGGTGTTTGTGCAAAAATAGATAAGCGTACCCGTTCCGCTCTTGAAAAACTACTTGTTACTTCCGCTGCAAAAAAGGATTGCACCCTTTCCCGTGATACTGCAGGTTATATGATAAACCTTGTGGGAGAGGATATGAGCACTCTTCAGAACGAGCTCAATAAGGTCTGTGCCTTTGCAGGAGCAGGTGAAATCACAAGAAAGCACATTGATGAAACCGTCATTGTAAGTGTTGAGGCTAAAATCTTCAATCTTTCAAGAATGATTGCAAAGGGCGAAGCTGACCAGGCATTTGAAACACTCGGAAATCTTTTCAAACTCCGTGAAGAGCCCGTTGTTATTTTAGGTGTACTTTCAAAGGCGTTTGTTGATATGTATCGCGTGAAATCTGCAAAGGAAAAAGGCGTTTCCTACACAGCTCTTGCTGATTCGTTTCCCTCTGCTTATAAAGGAAAAACCTTTATTCTCGATAATGCCGCCCGTGATGGAGCAAGCTACTCGGTTACACAGCTAAAAAATGCACTTACAATACTTTCAGATACAGACCGCCGTTTAAAATCCACAGGTGAGGACGGCAAAACTGTACTTGAAGAACTTATATTAAGGTTGTTGAGAGTTTAATGATAAAAATTGACAGAGTTGTCATTGTAGAAGGTCGCTATGATAAAATCAAGCTATCCTCTGTTATTGACGGCGTTATTATAGAAACTGACGGTTTCGGTATTTTTAACAATAAAGAAAAGCAGAAATTAATACGAAAACTTGCAGAAACTAAAGGTCTTTTAATCCTTACCGATAGTGATTCTGCCGGTTTCAAAATCCGTTCTTTTATAAGAGGCATTGTACCTAATGAGCAAATAAAACACGCCTATATTCCTGATATTTTCGGAAAAGAAAAACGAAAAACTGAGCCCTCAAAAGAAGGCAAATTAGGTGTTGAGGGTGTAAATGTTCATGTTATAATGGATGCTTTGGAAAAAGCAGGCATTCTCTGCGAAGAAATAGAAAAAACAGAATGCAGAGAAATAACCAAGCTTGATTTATATGAGGACGGACTTTCAGGAAAACCTGACAGCGATGCCTTAAGAAAAAAACTTCTTAAACACCTTGATTTACCTGAAAGGCTCACATCAAATGCACTTGTGCAGATATTGAATACATTTCTTACATTTGAAGAATACAAAACTGCTATTGAGGAAATAAAAAATAATGGTTAATAAAAATGATGAATTTAAGCTTAATATAACCGGTTACACCTCTGAGGGTGGCGGTGTTGGTAAATTCGACGGACAAGCGATTTTCGTCGAAAATACCGCTATCGGTGATGAAATACTTTGCCACATAATCAAGGCAAAAAAGACCTACGCCGTTGGCAAAGCAGTTAAAATAATAAAGCCCTCCAAAAGCAGAATTGAACCCGATTGCAGTGCCTTTAAAAGCTGTGGCGGTTGCTCATTCGGTCATATAAAATATGAGGAAGAGCTTAAATACAAAGCCCAAAAGGTTGAGGACGCTTTCAAAAGAATCGGCGGTCTTTCCCCTGTTTTTAAGCCTATTATTTCTTCACCTGAAACCTCCCGTTATCGAAACAAAGCACAGTATCCCGTCAGACGTGAAAACGGCATTTTAAACATCGGATTTTATGCTAAAAAGAGTCATCGCGTAATTGACGGTGGCGATTGTCTTTTGCAACCCGAGGATTTCACAAAAATCATTGAAATCTTTAAAAACTGGATTAACAAAAATAATATTACAGTTTATAACGAAGAAATCGGCATTGGTCTTATCCGCCATATCTATTTAAGAAAAGCCTTTGCAACAGGTGAAATTATGGTCTGTGCCGTAATCAATGGTGTTTCACTTCCCAATAGTGAAGAGCTTTTAGAAAAGCTTAAAGAGATTAACGGCTTCAAAACTTTAGTTGTAAACATTAACCGCGAAAAAACAAACGTGGTTTTGGGGGAGAAATGTATAAACCTCTATGGTAATGGCTATATTACAGACATTCTATGCGGTGTAAAAATCAAGCTTTCGCCACTTTCGTTCTATCAAGTCAATAGAAATGGTGCGGAGCGTCTTTATAAAAAAGCGGCAGAATATGTTGCACCAACCCCCGACCAGACTATACTCGACCTTTACTGCGGTACGGGTACAATCGGTCTTTCAATGGCTGATTCTGTAAAAAAACTGGTTGGTGTTGAAATCATTCCCGAAGCCATTGAAGATGCAAAAGTCAATGCAAAACTCAACGAAATTGAAAACGCCCGTTTTATTTGCGGTGATGCAAGTGTTGCGGCAGAAGAACTTAAAAATGAGGGTATAAAACCTGATACAGTTATTCTCGACCCACCAAGAAAAGGCTGTGCAGAAGAGCTATTGAAAACCGTTGCAGAAATAAATCCGCAGAAAATAGTTTATGTTTCCTGCGACCCTGCAACTCTGGCAAGAGATTGTGCAAGACTTTTGAATTTTGGATATATAGTGCAAGAAGTTACGCCTGTTGATATGTTTCCGAGGACAAGTCATGTGGAATCAGTTGCACTGCTCACAAAGAAAGGAAAATAATTATGATACAAGGACTTACACGCCGTGAGCGTGAAATTACAGATTTAGAACAAATTATAAAAATACTCGAAAAAGAAAACATTATACATATCGGTCTTGTTGATGGTAACGAGCCCTATGTTGTGCCTATGAACTATGGCTTCACAATGGAAGATGGCAAACTCACCCTCTATCTTCACGGTGCAACTGAGGGCAAAAAACTTGATTTAATGAGAGCTAACCCCAAGATATTTTTCTCAATTGAAAGCGATATTACTGCTTTTTCAGGTAGTGTTGCTTGTCAGTACGGAACCTCCTACTCTTCAATAATGGGTAAAGGTATTGCAGAAATTCTAGAAAATCCACAAGATAAAATAAATGGACTTTCGTTATTTATGAAATCGCAAACAGGGCTTGATTTCGAGTTCAATGAAAGAATGGTAAGTGCCGTTGCGGTTATAAAAATTGATGTTTCAGAATATACTGCGAAGCACAGACCAATTCCAATTCAGAACCAAAAAGCATTAGAAAAATAAAAAATATAGAGCTGTAAAAAAACGATTAGTTTTTTTACAGCTCTTTTTATTAGGTGATAGGAAAAAAGATGCAGAACGAACAAACCGAGTTCCGATAAGGCTTTAGGCTTATCGGGACTTGCCCGAAGGCGTACAAAGGTACGTCGAGTGGCGAGGTTTGTTTGTAGCATAAAACGTTACTTTTTATGATATTTATGGTTTAGAGATGTTTTTAAGGGCTTTAACAGGTTGATTCACCTGTCAAAGCCCTTGTCTTTTATAGTTTTATGCGGTCTGCGCTTTTTAACTGCCACTAATTATCTTTCAACAGATTTTGCAGAAATAATATTACCTTCTGAAGATTTGTAAGAAATTTTAACCTTGTCGCCTGTATTGAGGATTACAACCGAATCATCATCAGAAGCAGAAATTGCATAATAAGTTTTGTTTCCGTCAAGAGCGATATAGTAAACGCTGTTGCCGTTAACAACTGCAGAACGGATGTCAGTAATAACACCGGTTACGCTTTCAAGCTTTGCAGGCTTTTGGTTTTCTGTGCTATCGCCAGTTGCTTCACCACCGCTTAAGGCATCAGGAAGAACTGCATCGTAGCTTATTTCAAGAACCTTTTTAGTGCTTGATTTAACCTTGGCAACATAAGATTTAAGACAAGCTTCAAGGTCGGGGTTAGCGTCATCTTCACTTCTTACGGCATCCTGAACTCTCTCAACGCTTACCATAGCGTAGCTCTTAACAACGTCATTGTCTTTAAGTGCCATAAAGTATGTTGCTTCACCGTCGACGTTAAGAAGAACAGGGAATGTCGCTTTCCAGCCCTTATCGGAAACGATACCTTCAGCAGAAGTCTGAGCACCCTTTTCAGTTGTACCTGAAATTCTCTGGAACACAGCTTCTTTTGTACGCTGGTTAATAATTGCAAAGCCTACGATAGAGTCGTCGTTTGTAACAGATGTAACACCGGTGTAAAGCCAAACGTCATCACCACTTGCAATATAGCTTGAGCCAACTGTTGTTGAAACAACACCACTCTGACCAATATAGCCGTTGATAAAACCGCCTGAATATTTACCATAGTAGTTATACTGCTGAACAAGAAGGTCATCAGAATAAATCTGGTCAATCCACTGAATATCTTCATTTGTTTTGATTTCTTCAAGGTCATAGTATTTGATATTATTCTTATCGCAAGCATCAACAAGAACAACACCTATAACATCTGTACCGCCGATAAGACCAACAGTTTTATCTACTCTTTCGCAAACCCACCAAGGATGACCATTTTCATCAATTTCAAGTGAGGGTGTGCCGTACATATATGTGGGGTTATAGAAACGAAGTACACGAGCAAGCTTCTCATTAAAATATTCGCTTGTTGAAACCTTAATATTAGGAAGGTTCATATCCTCAAGAACAATTGCATTTGCTTCCTGAGTGTACATATTAACTGCAAGGTAAGCAGGAAGACCATCACGAGTATTCTTTAGCCATTTGAAAACATCGCCATATTTAAGAGGGAAAATTCTGTAGGGGTTACCCTGATAGTTAACCTGTGTTGAATAAGCCTCGTCAATAACAAACTGTGAAACCCATTCAGAAAGGTCACCAAGCTTTTTGTTTGCAAGGTTAAGTGCAACGTTCTTATCAATCATAGGAACACTGCTGTAATCCTTAAGGCTTGTAATCGTAGTGATACTATCTTCAGTTTCACCGAAATCTTCGATTTCAACCTCAATAATCTCGCTATAATCTCTTGCACGGAAAAGTGCAGCAGATGTAAGATAACCGATACCGAGAATAAGTGCAAACACAAGGCCGATTGCAACAGGCACAATACTCTGTCTTTTAACATAGGTAATGTATTCAGGCTTGATGAATGCCTTTGATGTAAGGAATATCATTCCAACATAAATTGCAATAACAACTGCAATGAAGTAGTAAAAATCAAGGGACTTAAAATTCAATGCAGGAAGCATCATATAATACGCAACTGCACCACCAATGATTGTTACAATAAGGCTGATTATGATTTTGAGAACTTTTCTGTCCGGAGGAATAACAACCTCTTTAGGTCTGCCCTTACCGGAAAAATCTACTTTAATAGGATCCATTCTGACAACTCCTTAAAAGTTTTTATAATAAATTACAACTAATAATTATAAACTATTATGGTATTAAATACAAGTCTAATTTTGTTAGTGAAACAGCATATTTACGGCATTTTCCAGTCGGAAACTGATGAATAAAGGGCTTTACCGTCTTCTACGCCTGTAATATTAGGATTTATTGATACAACCGCATTTCTGTAGAACAAAGGCAAGAAAGGTATTCGTGAGCTGAAATTTTCAACAAAAACCTTTGTATTGCTTTCCCCCGATTTATACAAAGAATAAATCTCATAAATTTCTTCATTTATTCCGTAATTGAGGCTACCCTCTTTTGTAAAAAATTCCGAAAGGTCGCAGTTGTTTGTTAACCTTGCTTCGCCAATATAAAAGCTGTAATGCCCCTCATCCAGAGCAGCCATAAAATCTTCACTTTTATCATACTCTCGTATTTTTACTCCGAAGCCTAATTTTTCCAATTGTTTTTTGAAACTCTCTGCAACTGTAAGCTTGTAGGGATTTTGTGTGCAAACAAGAATATCAACTCTCAGGCTTGAGGTTCCGTTTGTTCTTATGCCATCACCATTCAACTGGTCATAACCGTTTCGTTCAAGGATTCCTATTGCTTTTTCAAGGTTACCGCTTTCACCTATAAGCTCCATATCTTTTAATTCATAAAAGCTCTTTTTAAACGGAGTTACTGTTGCGGTAGCCTGACCCAAAAAGGATGCAGCGGCAATAACATTGCGGTCTATACCGATATTTATTGCCTGACGAACCCAATCTATTGATGTTACTGTTCCCGCCCAAGAGGAATTAACACCGACATAAACAAGATTATCAAGTTCTTGGGAAACTGTTTTGGGAGAAAGGTTTATATATTCTTCAGAGCTTAAATCATTTTTATAAAGGCTGATTTCATTGGCTTTGAATTGATAAATAGGACTGGTAATACCCGCCATATCATAAAGTGCAACTTGCTTATTCCATGAATTTTTATAATCTTTATGATTTTTGTTAACCTGAAGAAATATACCTTCCGTGGCTTTTTCAATTGTGTATTTGCCTGTACCGATATACCCGCCATCTCCACTTTTTGTTATGGGGAAATCGAGAGAGTTAAGCACCATAGGGTCAACACTTTCAAGCGAAAACTTTATAGTATAATTATCAACAAGAGTAATGGAATTGATGTTTGAAAGCTGAGCCTTGTAAAATGAACTATTCTTAGCTTTATCGTAAGATGATTTAACATAGGATGAAATAAACTCTCCGCCATCGCTGAATTTCACATCCTGAGAAAGCTTGACTGTTACTGTTTTACCTTTAACCTCTCCGCTTGAAGCCAATTGCGGAGCACCTTTACCATCTTCAGTAGCAATAAAAAGGCTCTCATAAATTATAGGCAGTAAAGCTCTGTTAAGTGAGCTTTCTGTTTTATAAGGGTTAAAGCCTGCTGCACTTGTATATGGCAAGGAAATATCCGACGTAACAACGGGTGTGGGTAACACGTATTCGTCACCCGTAGTAGGTTCTTTTTTATCCATATTACCATTACAAGAGCAAAACGCAAATAAAAGGGAAACAACAAGAAGAATTGAAATAAATTTTCTCATCTTACAGACACCCTTTCTATTGATATTGCTTTACCTGTTTTTTCGTTAATATCCAGAAGGCAACCATCCATTGTATACTCACCTTTGGCATTTTCGAATCTCACCGGTAAATTGCTTTTGAATTTTCTTATGGTAAGCTCCGGCTCAATCCCTAAAACAGACTGAATAGGACCTGTCATTCCCAAATCTGTAATGTATGCAGTTCCATTGGGTAAAAGCTGTTCATCCGCAGTCTGCACGTGGGTATGCGTTCCCACAACTGCAGTAACCTTACCATCAAGATAAAAGCCCATGGCACGTTTTTCTGCAGTGGCCTCAGCGTGAAAATCAACAATTACAGTTTTGCAACCATCAATCTCTTTCAATGCCTTATCAATTTCCCAGAAAGGATTTGCCAAAGGCTCGGAATAAACTGTACCTTGCATATTTATAACTGCAACACGAAACCTGCCTTTATCGATTATACCCACTCCTCTACCGGGTGCACCCGCAGGAAAATTATATGGGCGGATAACAGGAACATTTTTATCAAGATATTCCATAATTTCCGGTCTTTTGAAGCTGTGATTACCAAGAGTTATAAAATCAACTCCGCTTGAAAAAACCATTTCACAGGATTTTGGTGTAACGCCATTTCCTTGTGCAGAATTTTCACCATTGGCAATACACACATCAATATTATTTTTTCTTTTGTAGTCGGGAAGCTTTTTCATTAAAAATTCGCATCCGCCCTGACCTACAACATCGCCTAAAAAAAGCAACCGCATATTTTTACCATCGTTTCTATATAAAGATTATTCTCTGTTAAGAAAAAGCGAAACCCACCGTAGCAGGAAGGTTTCGCATAAATTCTTTATTGTTTATTTTGCAAACTCAATTGCTCGGCTTTCTCTGATTACGTTAACCTTAATCTGACCGGGATATTCAAGTTCGTTTTCAATTTTCTTAACAATATCTCTTGCAAGAAGAACCATCTGATCATCAGTAACAGCATCGGGCTTAACCATAATGCGAACTTCACGACCCGCCTGAATAGCGAATGAATTATCAACACCGGGGAAGGAGTTTGTGATCTCTTCAAGCTTCTGCAAACGCTGAATATAGGATTCAATGTTTTCACGTCTTGCACCAGGACGAGCTGCAGAAATAGCGTCTGCTGCCTGAACAAGACAAGCAATAACAGTTTTCGCCTCAATGTCGCCATGGTGAGCCTGAATTGCGTGAATAACCTGATCGTTTTCTTTGTTTTTCTTAGCAACCTCAACACCGAGCTCGATGTGAGTACCCTCTTTTTCGTGGTCAAGAGCCTTACCGATGTCGTGAAGAAGACCTGCACGCTTTGCAAGCTTTACATCTGCACCCATTTCTGCTGCCATAAGACCTGCAAGGTAAGAAACCTCAAGAGAGTGGTTAAGAACATTCTGACCATAACTTGTACGGTATTTAAGCTTACCAAGAAGCTTAACAAGTTCACCGTGAAGACCGTTAACACCTGCATCAATAACAGCTTTTTCACCTGTCTGCTTGATTGTATGTTCAACCTCACGTTTTGATTTTTCGTACATTTCTTCAACACGTGCGGGATGAATTCGTCCGTCAGAAACAAGCTTTTCAAGAGTGAGTCTTGCAATTTCACGTCTTACGGGTTCAAAGCAAGAAACAGTAATAGCTTCAGGTGTATCGTCGATAATAAGGTCAACACCTGTGATTGTTTCAATTGTACGGATATTTCTTCCCTCACGTCCGATGATACGACCTTTCATTTCATCGTTAGGAATTGTAACAACGGAAACGGTTGCCTCTGCCGCGTGGTCAGCAGCACAACGCTGAATTGCACCGGAAATAATTTCACCTGCAAGAGTGTCCATATCATCTTTGAGCTGTTGCTCATAATCGAAGATTTTTGCAGCTTTTTCGTGAGTAAGCTGTTCTTCAAGAGTTTTAAGAATAACATCCTTAGCCTGCTCTTTGGTGTAACCGGAAATTCTTTCAAGGATTTCAAGCTGACTCTTTTTAAGAGATTCAACCTCAACCTCTTTTGCTTCAAGATCTTTAACCTTTTGTGCTAAAGCCTCTTCTTTCTTTTCCTGATTTTCAATTTTTTTGTCAAGACTTTCTTCCTTCTGGATAAGTCTTCTTTCCTGACGCTGAACTTCTGCACGTCTTTCACGCAAATCCTGTTCAGTTTCACTTCTTAATTTGTGAATTTCATCTTTGGCTTCAAGAATTGTTTCTTTCTTTTTCTGCTCAGCCTCTGTCATTGCATTGTTAACAATGCGAGCGGCTTCTTCTGTAGCAGAGCCAATGGCAGCTTCCGCAACTTTTTTACGGTGAGCGCCGCCGACAACAAATCCCACAACGCCGAAAACAACGGCAGCGGCAATAATAAGTCCTATTGCTAAACCGAGACTCATATTATCGGTGCTCCTTTCATAAATAAATTAAAAATAAACAAAAAAGCGACGAAAATGCAAAAGCACCTTCCGTCACTAAGGAATGCGAAAATGGTGAACCATATTTCGCTTATAATAAAAGTTTTGTCGCAGGAATTCACATTCGTGCGGGCCATATCTATATTAAAAAATATAAAAACAACTAATAAATATTCAAAAAACAACCATAAAAAACGAATATTTATGTAAATTTCAGGATATCTATTAAGAAAAATATATATAAATATAAATAACAAAACCATTATCATATCATACGGATAGTGCATTATTACCACAAATAATACATCATCTCGTATATTATAATAAAAAAAGTACCAATAGTCAAGAAAAAAAGACCACCAAATTTAAAGTTTTTTGTAAAAAACAGCCACCCGAGCCAATTCAGATAACATATTACAAATGTAATTTTTAAAAAAGTATATTTATCCAAACCTCAAAACAACAGTTCATGCAAAACCCTCTTGCTTTTTCTTTTCTGTTATGCTACAATTTTATAAGTTGCAAATTACAAATGACAAATGTTAAATTCTGCGATAACATTATAATGTTTGGAAGCGATGCTTCCCGATAATTTTGCATTCTTCATTCTGCATTTTGCATTTATACTTGCGGGTGTGGCGGAATTGGCAGACGCGCCAGATTTAGGTTCTGGTGGCACCCCCGTGCAGGTTCAAGTCCTGTCACCCGCACCAAATAGCAGAAATCCGATTTTTCGGGTTTCTGTTATTTTTATGTATGAGAAAATCGGACTTGAACCTGCCCTCGGCGAAGCCGAACATAATCGGGTGTTCGCGTAGCGAATGATGGGCAGAGCCCATC
>JAZNHK010000211.1:0-3536 GCA_045576915.1 Acutalibacteraceae bacterium | reverse complement strand
ATTGGGAACATCGAAATAGAAGAAGTGAACATCACTTGTCTGTTTGCCGAGACTCTTGCCGTTTGCAAAAAGCTCAACCTCGGGAAGATTTGAATATACAGTAACCTTTGTTACATCTTCAACTCTGTCAACATATCTCTTGCCGCATATATGAACAAACTTCTCATCGGAAAGCCATGCTTTATAAGCATAGAAAGAGTCCTTCTTATATTTACGATCGAACGTCATAAGACCATTATGGTTCTGTCCGTTTTCGCCGCCTTCGTTACGGCTGTCCGCACCGAAGTCAAACATATTCCATACATGAGTTGCCCAGATATATTTTCTTGAGAACAACTGTTTAATAAGCTCTTCATGATAATATGCCTGATATTCTTCAGTATAATCGCCCTGCTTGGGGTCGGATGTGTGCCAATCAAGGGCTTCGCAACCATATTCACTACAACCAATCGGAATATTGGGGTATTTAGCGTGGAAATTATCGAACCAGGGACCATTCATTGATGTATCTCCGCCATACCAGCCAAAATAGTGATTGAAGGAAACGACGTCAGGAATCTGAATGTATGGAGCGTCGATACTACACATTGAAACAACCGCAATAGTTGTTAACCTTGTTTTATCCATTTCATGAACAAGGTCATTAAGAACATTGTGGTTATCAAGTAAGTCGGGGTCAGAATCGCCCTTCATTGTAATCTCGTTTGAAAGTCCCCAGACAACGATTGAAGGGTGGTTATAGTTCTGAATGATAAGCTCTTTCATCTGAGAAATTGTGTTTTCTCTGCCACCGGGCATATGATTAGAAATATAGGGAATCTCTGCCCAGATAACAAGACCTTTTTCATCGCAAAGGTCATAGAAATACTGGTCATGCTGATAGTGAGCAAGACGGATTGTTGTAGCACCAACCTCGCAGATTAAATCTATATCTTCTTCATGATGCTCGGGAAGAAGAGCGTTACCGAATCCCCATCTGTCCTGATGGCGTGATACACCACGAAGAGGATATTCTTCACCATTGAGAATAAAGCCGTTTTCAGGGTCAATTTTAAAGGTTCGGCAACCGAAACGTGAAGAAATATTATCAACAACTTCTTCACCATCAAGAATTTCAATTTCAGCTGTATAAAGATAAGGGTCTTTTTTACCATTCCAAAGATGAACACAAGGGATTTTAAGAGTAACCTTTAAATCATCAGTCTTTTTCTCTAAAACAGTTTTTCCGTCAGCACCCTTGATTATATATTTAAGTTTCTGATTCTCTTTTAAATTAACAACCCATGTTTCAATTTCAACATCTGCGTCATTACCATTGATTTTAGGGGTTATTTTAAGACCGGGACCACCATGGTGCATAAGTTCAAAATGAGTGTCATTAACGCAGATGATGTTAACATCTCTGTAAAGACCACCATAGAATGTAAAGTCCGCCATCTGAGGATAAACTTTATCATTTGCAGCATTATCAACTGCAATAACAAGGAGGTTTTCCTCCTTAAGACCATTAGTTATATCAACTCTCCATGTGGAATAACCACCGTCATGGTGAGCGAGAACCTTGCCATTAAGGTAAACATCTGCAGATGAGTTTGCCCCCTTGATTTCAAGGTAATATTTTTCTGCTTCGGGAAGTTCAAAATTCTTGAAGCTTTTCACATAATAGCAAGTACCACGGAAATAATCGTTATCACCGTCCTGACCGTCAATAGCGTTCCAGGAATGAGGAAGATTAACGAAACACCAATTTGAAGGCATTTCTGAAGGTACAGTTGTTGCCTGTTTTGAAAAAGCCCATTTTCTGTTGATATTTAAAACTTTTCTCATAATTTTCTCCTTTTGGGGAATATTGGATTATTTTCATTAAAAACTGCCGACATAGTAATTGTCGGCAGTTTTGTTTTTATTTATTCATTTTCTGCCGTTATGCAAAATAATTATTATGCATCGTTTGCTTTAACTGCTTCTCTTCTTTCTTCAAGCTCGGAAGTCATTTGAGCAACCTTTTTCTTGTCAAGATTATAAATAAATGCAAGACCAACAAACTGAACTACTGCACTGAAGAGATAAAGACCCGCAACAAGCCAACACATATTTTTGGAAGTCTGCAAGCTTTGTCCGATAGTACCTAATTTTTCTTCATAACCAAGCCAACCCATAATAAGAATTACGATTGATGGACCAATACCTTGTGCAAGTTTACGGAAGAATGAGTGAAGTGAATAAACTGTACCCTCTTCACGAGTACCGAATTTCCATTCGTTGTAATCAATAGCATCGCCCATTAAAGCCCATGAAACGCAAGTATATATGCCCATACCGAGACCGAAGAGAACAAGACCTGCAAGATAAACAATCAAAGCAGTATCACGATTCTCAACTGTTGGGAAAATCATCATAACACCTGCACCCACAACGGATACAAGAGAGCTTGCAAAACACAACTCTTTTTTGCCGAATTTATCAACAAGTTTCTTGATAAACGGTATAAAAATAAGCATTGGAGCAAAACCGATTGCTGTTACAACACCTGACATAGCTGCATTGTTAAAATATGTTGCAAACATAATTGTGTTAGCAGTTGTTGCAGACTGCATACCAAGGAACATACCCATAGCTGCAACTGTTGCACCTACTGCAGGACGGTTTCTCATAAATTTGCCAAAAGAAGATATAATATTTATCTTTTCGCCATTTTCGTTTGTTTTAACAGCGTTTTCATCTGCTCTGATGGTTGTTATCTTAATCATTACCATAAATGCGATAAAACCAAGAATGCCCATTATAAGAGCCGCAAAAAACACACGCTCGCCCAACAAGGTTTCAAACTGATTACCTGTAAGAGGGTCAAGAACAGCATCACCCATTTTATAAGGTTTTCCGGTAACGGGATTTTCGTGATAATTGCCTGTTCCATCATAAGTAACCTTCTGCCAGATAATCATAGGAAGAATTACCATAGGAACAATATTACCAAACATTGAACCGATTGAACGCCAAGCTGAAAGCTGAACACGTTCACCGCTATCTTCAGTAATAAGGGAAAGCATTGAACCATAGGGAACATTAGCCACTGTGTAACAAGCGTCCCAAACAATGTAACCAAGCACAAACAAAATTGCCTTAACTACAACATTTGCGTTAGGGAATGGGAGAAATACTGCAGAACCTGCAATCAACAAACCACAAGCACCTATGAAAATGTATGTTTTAAACTTGCCCATTTTGTATTTTCTTTTATCGTTATCAATAAGACCACCGATAAGCGGGTCATTGATAGCATCCCAAGCCTGAACAAGCAATAACAAGCCTGACAAAAGACCTGTTTCCATTGTCATAAAAACTAACCAGAATGTCTGAACAGTACCCTTAAGAGCAAAGCTCATATTGCAACCGAAGTCGCCAAGTGCATACGCAACTTTATCACGCATACCAAACTTGCGGAAACCTTTTGAATCTAATTTAACTTCTTTTTTTGCCATTATAGATTCTCTCCTTCTTCTATATTTTTCCAGTTTTGTCAGCGTTTTTTGTAA
>JAZNHK010000210.1:0-10879 GCA_045576915.1 Acutalibacteraceae bacterium | reverse complement strand
GGAAACATGAACCTCTACCGCGGGAATATTAACAGCTTTGAGTGCATCTAAAATTGCAATACTCGTGTGAGTATATGCACCGGGATTTATAACAATACCATCATAAAGTCCGTAAGCAAACTGAATTATATCCACCAAATCGCCTTCGTGATTGGACTGAAAGCATCTTATGCCTATGTTTTTTCCCTTTGCGTAGTCTTCAATTTTTTTTACGAGAGAATTATATGTTTCTCTGCCGTAAATATCGGGTTCTCTTATGCCGAGCATATTAAGATTTGGTCCGTTAATTACAAGAATATCCATAAAAATCCTCCTCAATTGTTTTTGCAACCTCTTCCACAGTACCTGAGCCGTCAATAATTACATCTGCCGATGATTTATAAAGCTCATATCTTTCGTTATAACGCTTTTCCAAATCTGCTCTGTTACTTGAAAGTGGTCTGTCGGCAGTTGTTATAAGCATTTCCAAAGGTCTGTCCAAAAAATAAATTCTTGCATTTCCTTTTAAATTATCTATATTTTCAGGATTTAACACTGCTCCACCACCTGTTGAAACAATTTGAGAATTCAACATCGAAATGTTACGAATCACATTTTTTTCAACATTCCTGAAATAACTTTCACCAAATTCACTAAAAATCTCAGGTATAGTTTTGTTCGCTGTTTTTATTATTTCTTCATCACTATCAACAAAGGTCTTATTAAGCTTTTTAGAAAGAACCTTTCCCACAGAGGTTTTACCGCTTGCAGGCATACCAATGAGCGCCATATTCATTTTTTCTTTATATAAAGCCTTAAATATAGCTTCAACCTTGTTATTATCAACAGGTGCATCAATAAACTTTTCAACTGCATATGCAGCTTGAAAAACAAGCATATAAAGTCCGCCAACTGCAACAATATTTTTCTTTTTTGCATCCAAAACCAATTTAGATTTCAACGGGTTATAAACTGCATCAAAAACTGCTACAAGCTTTGGTAATTTTTCTAAATCAACTGCAGAAACACCTGTTTTTGGGTACATTCCGCAAGGTGTAGTATTTATAATTATTTCGCAATCGTTGAAGTTTTCGTAAAGTTCTTCATAGGTCACATAACCTTCTTTTTTATTTCGGGAAACCTTTAAAACTCTACTTGCTTCCATACTGTTTGCAACGGCAAAAGCAGTATTGGAAGTGCCACCACTACCGAGAATTGCAACTTTTTTACCTTTTAAAGAAACATTCTCCCTTTCAATAAGAGCTTTAAGACCGTAAAAATCTGTATTATAGCCGTAAAGCCTGCCGTCTTTATTGATAATTGTATTAACTGCATTTATAGATTTCGCTTCATCGGAAATCCAATAAAGATATGGTATTACATCTTGCTTATAGGGTATTGTAACATTTATCGCTTTAAACTCTTTCTTATGAAAAAAATCGGGTAACTCTTCTCTCTTCAATTCTTGCAAGCTGTAATCATAATCCGCAAGAGCATTATGTATTTCCTTTGAAAAGCTATGCCCCAATTTTTCACCAATACAACCGTATTCCATTACCCAACACCCAGCCAATCAGTACCGAATTTTTGCGAGAGTAAATCGCACAAAACAAGTGCGGCTATACTATCAACAACAACTCTTGCTCTGTGAACTATACAAGGGTCGTGTCTTCCGCTAACATTAAGATCTGTATTTTTATTATTTATAAAATCAATTGTTTCCTGTGCTTTTGAAATTGACGGCGTAGGTTTAACCGCACATTTAAAAATTATCGGCATACCATTTGTGATACCGCCATTTATACCGCCATTATTATTTGTTCTGGTAACAACCTTTTCATTTTCAAAAATGAACTCATCGTTCATTTGACTACCAAGCATATCCGCACAAGCAAAACCCGCACCGAATTCAACACCTTTAATGGCAGGAATTGAGAAAAGAGCGTGTGAAAGAACACCTTCAACTGTATCGAACCAAGGTTCGCCCACACCAACAGGCATACCTATAACCGCAGTTTCAAGAACACCGCCAACACTATCTCCTGCTTGTAATGCATTTTCAATGTTTGCTATCATTTGGTCCCCCTTCTCACTATTGAGAACAGGAAAATTTTTATCTGCGAGAGTATTTATATCATTTTCCAAATCAGAAAAAGAAGTATCCTCTATACCTGCACATTTTGAAATATGAGTTCCGATTTTTATTCCTTTTTTAGAAAGCAAATCAATAGCAATAGCACCTGCCGCAACAAGACCCGCGGTGATTCTACCGCTGAAATGTCCTCCTCCGCGGTAATCCTCACAACCATTATACTTACAATAAGCTGTGTAATCTGCATGACCGGGACGCGCTTTACCATAGCTTTTGGAATAGTCTTTGGAGTGGATATTTTCATTAGGAATCATAATACAAACAGGAGTTCCCGTTGTTTTGCCGTTAAAAACACCGCTTATTATTTCAAATTTATCTGTTTCTCTGCGAGGAGTTGAAATTTTACCAAAGGGACGCCTCAAATCAAGCTGGTGGGCAATAAATTTTTCATCCACTTCAACCCCTGCAGGTAGACCATCAACAACCGCACCTATTGCAGTACCGTGACTTTCTCCAAAAAGAGTTATACCTACATTGTTACCGAATGTGTTTTTCAATTCAAGTACGCCTCCTTAATAGCGTTATCTAATTCTTCAAAGGTTAAAAACCTGAATTCAAAACTACCGATTTCATTAACGAACACTATGTTCACACCATCTGCTTTTGCTTTTTTATCGTGGCGAAGAGCAGTAAAAATTTCTTCTGATGAAAAATCAAGATTCACAGGTAAATTATATTTTGTAAGAACATTAACAAGCCTTTCTCTCACTTTTTCAGAAGAAAAAGCCAGCATACCCAACGAAACACACTCTCCGTGAAGAAGTTCACAAAGACCTGCAGCGGTTTCAATAGCGTGACCTGCTGTATGCCCAAAATTGAGAACCTTACGAAGTCCCAATTCCTTTTCATCCTCTTCAACAACCGCTTTTTTTATTCTTAAAGAACGTTCAATAATAGTATCAATATTTTTTTCCGCATTTTCTTTTTCTATAAGCTCAAATAAGCCCTTATCAGATGTTGCTGCCATTTTTATACTTTCACAAAGACCATTATTAAATTGTCTTTTAGATAATGTTTTTAAAACATCCGGGTCAATTATCACAGCATCAGGCTGATAAAATGCACCAACAGTATTTTTGTAACCTCCAAAATCAATAGCAGTTTTTCCGCCGATGGAAGAATCCACCTGAGATAAAAGCGTTGTTGGTATATTATAAAAATGAATGCCTCTCATATAGGTTGATGCAGTAAAGCCCGAAAGGTCACCAACAACTCCCCCACCAACAGCTACAATACAATCAGAACGTGAAAATTCATTTTCACTTAATATCTCAAGCAACTCTTTATAGGTGTTAAAATTTTTACTTTTTTCACCTTGTGGAATAACCTTTATAACGCTATTTTTAAACTGTTGTGAAACTGTCTGAGCGTAATTGAAAGGCACACCGTCATCTGTTACAATAAGTGCTTTTTTGTCTGTATTACAAAATTGAGAAAGTTTATGTATTGAACCTCTTTCAACTGTAATATTGTAATCACCCATACATGTTTTAACATTTAAATTCATAAGTAAAATCCCTTATATACTTTGCTCTTTTCCGTATCTGCCCGCAAGACGTACATTGGTACACACCTGCGAAAGCTTTTCGAGCATATTTTTTTCATCATCATTTGAAAGCTTACCTTCACCTTCAAGGAAGAAATAGTAATTCCATATTACATCCTTTGAAGGTCTGCTTTTCAAAGCTTTAAGGTTATAGCCACATTCACCAAAAACTGAAATCGCCTTGCTTAATGAACCGGCTTCATCACGAACGGTAAATAAAACTATAAAGTTTTCATCGCCAATGGATTGACCCCTGGGAATACGAGAGAAAACTGCAAAGCGTGTTGTATTTTTGCTATCCTTATTTATTTTTCTGTCAATAAGCTTTAAGCCGTATTCGTGACCTGCTTCCAGACTACAAATCACACCTACTGAGTTATCACCATTTCTGGCAACATCAGCCGCAGCAAGAGCAGTGTTAACAGCTTCTTCTGTTTGTAAGCCTCTTTCAGAAATATATTCAGCACATTGACCCAATGCCTGAGGGTGGCTGACAACCTTTTTAATGGTATTTCTACCGGAATCAGCAGTTCCGAAAAGATGTTGTTCAACTGCCATATCGTAAACGCCGTTAATATAAAGCGAACCGAAATAAGTTAAATCCATAACTCTGGCAACATCACCCTCATAACTGTTTTCTATAGGAAGAACCGCACATTCGCATTCACCGTTTTCAACAGCCACATAAGCGGATTTAAAATCACCATAAGGCACAGGATTACCATCAGGGAAAATACGTTTAACAGCCATTTCCGCAAATGCACCTTTAACCCCTGAAAAAGCAATTCTTGTTCCATCAAGGATTTTATGTTGAAAATCCTTTGATAAATTCATTGTAGTTTTCTGAAAGTTTATGTAATAGGAGCGAATTTCTTCATCTGCAATAAGAGCACTGTTTTTTTTGAGTAATTCAGCCTCTCTTACTGAATCTTCAACCGGTATGCCATTTGCTCTTTTATACTCCGCAACATCTTTAACCGCTTCCATTCGTTTTTGAAAAAGCTTAGCTATTTCAACATCAATTTCGCCGATATTTTTTCTGGCTTCTCGGAATTTATTTTCGTAATCAGTCATTTTTATAATCCTCATAAAGTGCTTTAAAAGCTGGTATTGACCTTTCGATAAGTTCTGTATCCACACAATAAGAAATTCTTACAAAGCCATCAACACCAAAAGAGTCGCTGGGAACAAGAAGGAGTTCAAATTTCTTTGCTCTTTCATAAAATTTATTTGCATCCTCTTCAAGAGCTTTTACAAACATATAGAATGCACCATCAGGCTTAATTACTGTATAGCCGATTTCTGTAAGTGCATCATAAAGAATCTTTCTGTTCTTTTCATAAATTGAAATGTCAGCAGTATCTTCAAGACACTGTGCAATTGTATACTGCATAAGACTTGGTGCACAAACAAAACCCAGAGCACGCCCTGCACCACAAACAGCCGCATAAACATCCCCTGCATCCTTCATATCAGGAGAAACAAAAATATAGCCAATTCTTTCACCGGGTAATGAAAGTGCCTTACTGTATGAATAGCAAACGAAAGTATTATTGTAATAGCAAGGAATATATGGAACTGCTTCCCCTGTGAAAACAAGCTCTCTGTAGGGTTCATCAGAAATTATGAAAATTTCTTTACCATATTCAACCTGCTTCTTTTTAAGTAAATCTGTTAATTTTATAATGTCACATTCAGGAATAATTACACCTGACGGATTGTTGGGTGAATTAACGATAATAGCTTTGGTATTAGGGGTAATCGCCTTTTCCAATGCTTCAAAATCGATTTGCAAATCTTCTTTCTTACAAGAAACCACAACCAATTTTGCTCCGGCCTGTTCTGTAAACACTCTGTATTCCGGGAAGAAAGGTGCTAAAGCAATAACCTCGTCACCTGCTTCAACAATAGCGTTAAGTGTGATTGTTAAAGAAGCCGCCGCACCACAAGTCATATAAATAAGACCTGCGTTTGCATTTACATTGAATTTCTTGTTGATATATTCAGCGATAGCGTTTCTGACATTCATATCACCGGGGGCAGATGTATATCCATGAAGAACCTCCGCAGGCGTTTCGGTTATGAGCTTTGTCATAACATCGGTTACCTTTTGGGGTGCGGGAACACTTGGATTACCCAAACTGAAATCAAAAACATTTTCTGCACCTATTTCAGCTTTTCTTTTTTTACCATATTCAAAAATCTCACGGATTATTGAACTTTTTTTACCTAATTCCAACATCTTTCCAGAAATCATATTAAACTCTCCTTAAATAAAAAATCCGCAATCCATTATGTTTTTAAACATAGCAGAATGCGGACTGTCTATACACTTTTAATTGTAATCACTTACAACTCTGAGCGGTACACAGACAATCCATACTGTTAAAATAAAATCGATAATAACTATAGAACATCTGTAACACCTCTCTAAAAATTTATGTCAATAATTCTACTCCCATTATTTTTATATGTCAAGAGCAAAATGAAGATTTTTTGTGAAATTTTATTTATTCTCGTATTTCTCAACAATTTCTGCAAAGCCATAAATCAAAGCAGAAATCAAACGAGCTACCAAGACGAAAATTGCAACAACGCAAAGAATAGGAACGAGCAAAAGTGTCATCATCTGTGTTCCTATATAAACACCAATTAAAACCACTCCCACAGCCGCTGCAACAAGTGTTACGAATAAATTCACAACAAACATTATAACAGAAAACTTTTTGAGAGTCGATGAACAAGATTTAAAAAACTTGAAATCAAAATTCATCTTGTTATTTGCATCTGCACTCATATCAACATTCTTTTTTCTCATATTCTACCTCTTAGAACCAACCATCATCATTCAAGCTACCTTTATCCAAAATGATACCGCTATCTTCATTGGGTGCGGTAGTTGTTGTATTGGCAGGTTTGTTTGCTTTGGTTGTTGTCTGGTTTTCCTGTGCATCATTCTTATCGCCGGTGTTGTTATTGTTGTTATTGTTGTTTTTATTGTTTTCTTTCTTTGTTGTTTTTTCCGGCTTAGGCTCTGCAACAGTTGTTTTGTCTGTTCCGATTGCATTTTCTTCTACAACATTTGTAATATCTGCATCGTTATCAACATCAAATTCTTCGTCTTTAACCAATCTGCCATCAACCCAATGATAAGGAATTATTTTAGCTTCGCCTGAAAGGAATGATGTTGAAAGCACACGATGATTTTCTGCGTCAATAGAAATATTTGTTAAAGCGGAAAGCATAACTGAATACTCGAATTTTTTCGCAGTATCGTTATAAAGCCAGCAATAAAACTTTATAACTCCATCTTTTGCACTATGTGCAATATAATAGTCAAGAACACCATCAAAGTTCATATCCAGAAATTCATTGTGTTCTTTAGCATATTCCATATCAAAATCAGGTGTATCGGTAATAGGATAATTAAGAGTCTGAACCACTTCACCATTATTTTTGATAACAACTGATGCATCACCAAGCTCTGCAGTATAACCTGTTGCAACATCGCCGACTGCTTCAGGTGTTGTGGTTGTTGTTTCATCATTTGTTTTGTCATCACACGCTGTAAAAAGAGTAACAACAAGAGCTAATACAATAAGTACTGAGCATAAAGATATAATTTTTTTCATTTTTATTCTCCTAACTAAAATTTTACGCCCTCATCATTAAGGGCTTTTTCAAGAGCACCAACATCATCTGATTTAAAAATATGACCCTTCATACCAAAAGCAATGGCACCTTCAATGTTAGCAGGCATATCATCAATAAAAAAGCACTCTTCAGGCTTTAAAGAAAACTTTTTGCAAAAAGCTTCGTATATTTCTTTTTGGGGCTTAAGCATTTTATAAACCGATGAAATGAAAAAGCCATCCATCAAAGAAAGAGCGGGAATATCTAAATATCTGTCAAAAAAACGTGGAGTAGCATTTGACAAAAGATACACATTGTATCCAGCCTTTTTTATACGTTCAATAAAGCCGTACATATGTGGGAATGGAGGCATATAAGGATAAAAATCAGTAAGCATATCTTTAATAAGGGGCTTGAACTCTTCCGGAATTTTGGGCAAAACCAATGAAACTGCTTCATCGTGGCGAAGAGTTCCACCGTCTAGCCTGTGCCAGAGATTGCTATCAAAAACCTCTTTCATAAGAAAATCACAATACTCACTCGGGAAATAGGTGCTGATAGTTTTTCTGGGGTTAAAATCTATAAGCACCCCACCCATATCAAACACTATATTTTTAATCAATATATCGCCACCTTTATACATACACAATATATTATAACATTAAATAAAAAAATTTCAATAATTATTGAAAAAATGCAAATTTTCTCTTTTCTTTTTTCATAAATATGTTATACTGTATAACATATTTTGGAAAGGGTGATAGCATGAAAGTAAATATTTTTAAATCTGCTGAGGAAATCGGTGTTGCAGTTGCAAAAATTTTTATTGATGAGGTAAAAAACAATCCGGATTGCGTTCTTGGTCTTGCAACAGGAGCAACTCCCATCCCTACATACGAAAATATCAAAAAAATACACAAGGAAGATAATGTATCTTTTAAAGCTGTAAAAACCTACAATCTTGATGAATACTGTGATTTGCCAAAATCAGACAAAAACAGTTACTACACATTTATGCACGAACAGCTTTTCAACGGACTTGATATTCTTGAAGAGAATGTTCACTTCCTTGATGGTAACGCTGCTGATTGCGATGCAGAATGCAAAAGATATGACGATGAAATCAATTCCGCAGGCGGTATAGATATCCAGCTTCTTGGTATCGGTAACAATGCTCACATCGGTTTTAACGAACCTGCTGAAAGCTTTACTGATGGTTCTTTCAAGGTTAAGCTTACTGATAGCACAATCGAAGCTAACAAAATATATTTTGATGAAAATCCTATGCCTCATTACGCACTCACAATGGGTGTTAAGCAAATTATGGCTGCTAAAAAAATCATTCTTATTGCAACAGGTCCTAAAAAAGCAGAGGCAATAAGGAATATGATTAACGGCGAGGTTACTCCCTTGGTTCCTGCATCTGTTCTTCAAGAGCACGATGATGTTCTTATTTTCCTCGACGAGGCTGCTGCTTCTCTTCTTTAATAAAAACAAAACGACCACACATTTCCGTTCAGGAAAATGTGTGGTTATTTTATTTCCATAGATAAAACAATTGATTCCTGTGATTTATAAAGCTCAAGAACAACAAAGTATTCATTTATGTTCGACTCTATGTAATAACACCCTTTATTCTCATCAAATGATTCAAAAGGTATTGCTTGGACTTGTGATTCAAAAAATGAATAAACAATTGATGGCAGAAACGTTTGAGCCAATTTATTGGTTTCACCTTTAAAAACCATGTCTTTGTAGGTTATTTTATAGTTAACTGAATCTATAGAAACATAAGCACCGCCTAACAATGAGTTTTCGTCATCAAAATTCATTTCAAGCTTGTTATTTTCAAAAACAATAATCGTATTATAAACCTGATTGTTAAAATAAATCTGCACATTCTGCGGTACAGAAAATTGAACCTCCGGAGAAGCACGGAGCATACCCGGTTTTGCTTCGCAAGAAGAAAGCGTTATACAAAAAACCAAAACCGAGACCACAACGCACAGTATTTTACCTCTATTCATTCTCCAGAAGAGCGTAAACTTTTCCCAGAACCTTAGCACAATCTGAAGGTAAAATTGAATATTCTGACATTTCTTTTTTCAATAAATCTGCACTCATACCATGAACAAAAGCACCTAAAGCAGCAGAATTAAATAAATCACCATTCATTGAAAGTGTCAGCCCCGTAATAATACCCGAGAGCAAATCCCCTGCACCACCTTTGGAAAGACCTGTATTGCCTGTTTTATTCACATATATCTTATCTGCAGAAGAATTGCAAATAAGAGTTTCGTGACCTTTTAAAAGTAAATTCACTTTATATGTTTTACAAAAATCTATTACAATATCTTCCCTGTTTTCTTCAACATCAGAAACACTCAAGCCACAGAGCCTTGACATTTCACCCGGATGTGGAGTTAAAAGGATATCACATTTTTTAGAAAGCAAAACATCATTATATAATGATAAGCAATTAAGAGCATCAGCATCCATTATCAAAGGTTTTTCACATTTGCAAACAAGAGTTTTAACTATCTCCTGAATATTTTTTGTTGTACCAAGACCACAGCCAATCATTACAACATCGCTATCACTACAAGCCTTTAAAAGTATATCCATGGCATCTTTACTTATAGTTCCATTATCGTCAGTTAATAAAGGAAGAAAAAGATTTTCTGTAAGCCTGGTGGTTACGGATGTGTAAAGGCACTCAGGAAAAGCAAGGGTAACAAGCCCCGCACCACTTCTCAATGCACCCTCAGTTGCAAGGGCACAACAACCAACCATATTTTTACTTCCACAAATAAGCAAAGCTCTACCGAAAGACCCTTTGTGGGAAAAAGGATCTCTTTTCGGCAAGAGCTTTGATGCACTTTTTATATCAAGGGAGCTTTTATAAATCAATTCAGTCACTCCTAAATCATAATTTTATAAATAAACTTCCCTTATATTATACGCTTTTGTAAAAATATAGTCAATAAATCAGGATGCAATCTGAAAATCAACAACATTTGAATGTTTGTTCAAAGAATTAAGAATCTCTTCAAACTCTGTGTTAACAATAGGTGTAACAGCTTTTACTTCTTTTACAGGAGCAAATTTATCACGTAGAGTAAAATAAACTGCTTTGAAAAATGCTTTAGTATATTTCCACACCTTTCTTTCAAATTTAATTAAATCTTTCTCACGATAAATTGCATAGCAAACTAAAATAACTGCTGCACATTCAAGAAAAAATCTTATAAACATAAATACTGTCATACATATACCTCCGAACAACTTACGAACATTTGTTTTATGTGTTCATTATACCACCAATTTCCAATTTGTCAACACAAATGTTCTTTTTAATTTCGTTTTCGAGTCCTTTTTTAGGTACTTTCAGCCATTTTTCGTGTTTTTTTCAATATTTTTTAATATTTTCGGAGTAAAAAAAAGCAAAACTCTACTTCTTTTGTTCGGTATATGTTCGTCACAATTGAACAAAATACTTTTATATAAAAATTTTTAAAAATAATAAAATAGGTATTTAATTTTCATCATAAATATTGTATAATGACTTG
>JAZNHK010000209.1:0-10974 GCA_045576915.1 Acutalibacteraceae bacterium | reverse complement strand
AAGAAAAAGGAAAACGCTTTTTAATGTAAAATAACTTTTAATTAACTGTAAATTAGACAATATAGCAAATAAAAATGCAAAATACACTTGTAAATTTTTTAATTTTGTTATAAAATAGTTTCTATATTGTGTGGCAACTATGTCATACTATTAAAAGAAAGCAAAGGATGAAAACTAATGGCAAACAATGAAATCAAAACCAATGCCGAAATTTATCGTGAGCAACGCAAGGAACGTCTTGCAAAAGCTTCAAAAAAGAAAAACGGTAAAGGTGACAAGATTATCAGAATTCTTGTAAAAACACTCTGTATTTTAGTTATTGTTGGTGTTGTACTCTACGGTGCAGGAAACATTCTCACAAAGGTTTTGTGTGTACCTCAGAAGGTTCTCACTGTTGCTAAATATGGCGACGAAAAAATCAATGTTGCAGAATATAACTACTACTATATGAGTCTTTACAACCAAATCGCAACTCTTACACAGCAGTACGATTCATACTACGGTGCAGGTTATGGTACAATGTACACCGGTTTCGACATTAAAGTTGATCCCGCAGAGCAGAAATACACAGGTCAAGATGCTCCCGAAGGTGTAGAAACCTGGTCAGATTACTTCAGACTTATGGCTCCCGAAAAAGCTTTCATGCAAAAAGAACTTTACGATATGGCTATGAGCGAAGATGCTAAAAAAGCCGGCTTCGAGCTTACCAAAGAGCAGAAAGAAGAAATGACTAAGAGCATTGATGAGGCTATCGATTCTCTTGCTGAGAAAGCTAAGACAAACGATTTCTCTCTCGACAATTACATTTCAAAAGCTTGTGGCGAAGGTCTTACAGAAAAAACATATAGAGAATTCCTTGAAAGAGATTCAATTGCACAGTACTATCTCGAATGGTATCAGACAAATTGTTCTGAATCACTGACTGAAGATGAAGTAAAGGCTTACTACAAAGAAAACAGAGCTGATTTCGATTTAGCGAGTGCAAGACTTTTCGCAATCTCTTATGCTAAAACAGAAAAAGCTGAAGATAGTAAAGATCCTTCCTACACAAAAGCAGAAGCTAAAAAGCTTGCTAACGAATTCAAAGACAAAGTAACAGACGAAGCATCATTCGTTAAGCTTGCTGAAGAATATGCTATTCCCTCTCAGAAAGAATCTTTCAAGAAAGATAGTGCAACACTTGCAGAAAACCTTACAAAGGCAGCTGTAAGCAATTCCGCAAAAGGTATCGCAAACTGGCTCTTTGATGCAGACCGTAACGCTGGCGATGTTACTGTTATCGAAGAAGAATCTACAGAAACATATTACATTGTTTATGTTAAAGCTCCCGCAGCACCCGACAAAAACACTGCCGGTGCTGATGTAAGACACATCCTTGTTCAGGCTGAAACAACAAAAGAAAATTCAGCAGGTGAACAGGTTAACCTTTCCGATGATGAAATTGCAAAGAATTTTGCAGAAGCTAAAAAAGAAGCTGAAGCAATTCTCAAGGAATGGAAATCAGGTAAAGCAACTGAGGAAAGCTTTGCTCTTCTTGCAACAGAAAAGACCGATGACACAGGTTCAGCACAAACAGGTGGTCTTTACGAAGACATCACATCATCAAGCAGTTATGTTCCTGAATTCCTTGATTGGGCACTTGATTCACACAAGGTTGGTGACACAGGCATAATCAAAACTGATTATGGTTATCACATTATGTATTTTGTTGGTGCAGACAAAACTGAAAAATGGGAAAGCGACGTTCGCTCCACTATCGCAAATGATAAATTCAATGATTTTTCAACTGAACTTTTTGACAAAGTAGCAGAAAAGATTGAAAAATCTGAATCTATTATGAATTTCTTTGTTAAAACAAACGAAAAGGCACTTACAAGCAACGCAGCATATCATGCAGCATCTGCTTCCTCCTCTTCATCAATCTCATACTAAGACATAAAAAGCTCGGTTCAAACGAACCGAGCTTTTTGACTGTCGATAAACCAGCATGAACCTATATGCGTAAAACAAAAAAATAAAACTCCCCTGCAACACAAAATATGCATCATAAAAAAGAGAAAAATGACTCTGCATTCTCATAAAACAACTTATTTAATAAGACATCATCAAATCCTCTCTGTTTAAGTTCATTAAACAATGGAGGGATTTTTTCAATTCCACACAAATCATTATGAACGGGACAGCCATCAAAATCACTGCCGAATGCGATTATATCGTTACACCCCAAGCTATTCATATACTTTATTTGCTCACAAAGTGCATCGATACCTACTGCATTTTTATTTTCTATAAAATCTTTACAAAAATTAAAACCTATTAAACCTTTTTGTTCCTTTATTATTTTAATCTGTTCTTCAGTAAGATTGCGTTTTTTTCCAAATTCATTTTCTACTATATCTGCATTTGAATGACTTGCTATAAAAGGCTTTTGGGAATATTCTGCTAATTCAAAAAAGCTTTGATGATTAAGATGAGAAACATCCAGAATCACGCCTAATTCCTCAGCCATACGTATAAACTCTTTACCAAATGGTGTAAGTCCACCTTCTGAAAAAGCACCCGAAGCAATTTCGTTAGGTGCATTCCATGTTAACGTTACAACCCTGACACCCTTTTCATACATATGCACAAGTCCATCAAGACTACCGCCACAGGCAGAGCCACCTTCCACAGTCAAAATTGCTTTTATAGGTGTTTCCTTTTGTTCATTATACAATGAAATCAAATCACTATTTTTCTCTATCTCTTTATAAAAGCAATCTGATACCTTATCAAAATAATTTACAGCCTCTTCTCCCCTGAGTTCATCAGGAATCCAGATTGCAAAAAGCTGTGTATAATTATCAATGTTTCTTGCTCTCTCCAAATCAATATGAAGATTATTGCTTCTTAATGATAGTCCCCTGTTACAGCACTCACCGATGGTATCACAATGCAAATCAAAAAATTTCATTATTACCTCAAAACGCATTTTTTATATGGTTTATGCTTATGAGTTCCTTTTCTTCAAGCAAAACCTCGATTATATCAAACCTGAACTCATTCGCATTTTTTGCCCATTTATTTAAATATACTGACGCACAGCTTTTTATATTCTCTTGCTTGTGTAAATCAACAGCAGCTGCAGGCGGAAGCATTCCGCCTGCCTGACGGGTTTTCACTTCAATAAAACATAAAACACCATTTTTTTCGGCAATCAAATCAATTTCGCCGGTATTTGTTTTGAAATTAGCAGCTTTTATGGAATATTTCTCGCAACGAAGATATTTTGCAGCTAAATGCTCACCATAAGCACCTAACAAACTACTGTTCATTTGCTTTCACCCAAAATATTTTTCAGAAAGCTCCTGCGGTGTATTTCAGATACACCGAATTGTTCAATCATTTCATAATGGAGCTTTGTTCCGTAGCCTTTATGCTTTGCAAATTGATATTGAGGATACTTTGCATCCATTTCAAGCATAAATCTATCACGGCTTACCTTTGCAATAATTGATGCCGCAGCTATGGACATACATTTGCTGTCGCCTTTTACAATAGTAATTTCCTTAACACCCGTATTAGGGTATCTGTTACCGTCTATGTATGCAAGGTCGGGCTTTATACTAAGCCCATCCACTGCCCTTTTCATTGCAAGATAGGTTGCATTAAGTATATTGATTTCATCTATTTCTTTTTCTGTTGCAACGCCAACCGACCAGCAAATTGCATCTCTTATTATATCGTCATAAACCATATCACGTTTCTTTTCGGAAAGCTTTTTTGAATCGTTAAGAATCTCGTGAGTATAGTTTTCAGGTAATATAACCGCACCTGCAAAAACAGGACCTGCAAGAGGACCGCGACCTGCCTCATCAACACCGCATACTACCTTGTAACCATCAAGATGAGCTTGTATTTCATAAGAATAATCTAACATAATATCACCAAAAAAATAATCTTAGGGATTCCCCTAAGATTATTTTAATACATTTATTCGGGCAATTCAAGAGTTAATCTGCCAAGCTTTCCGCCTCTGTATTCATCAAGAAGCATTATCGAAGCTCTTTCTGTATCAATTTCGCCACCGGAGATGAGCATACCTCTTTTTCTGCCAATCATTTCAAGAATCTCGTAATCCTCTTTATCTTCGAAGTCAGTTATTTTGAAACGTTCTTTTATTCGCTCTGTATAGCCGTTTTTAAGCACGTTAATAAGGCGGATAGCAAGAAGCTCGCTATCAAGAATCTCGTCCTTAACAGAGCCTATAAATGCCAACTTGTCGCCAACCGCTTTATCTTCAAACTTAGGCCACAGAACCCCCGGTGTATCAAGGAGCTCGACGCCGTTACCCACGGCAAACCAACTGTTTGAACGGGTAACCCCGGGTTTATCTGCCACCTTTGCACGATTGCGTCCTGCCATTTTGTTTATAAAAGAAGATTTACCCGTATTGGGAATACCAACAACCATAACTCTCAAAGGCTTACCAACCATACCTTTTTCGGTATTACGCTGAATTTTATCCTTTAAAACCTCACGAACAAGAGGTAAATAAGCATTTAACCCTTTTCCGCTGCGACAGTCAACAGGAATGGCGTACATCCCGTTTTTCCTATAATACTCCACCCATTTTGCAGTTGCTTTTTCATCAGCAACATCACATTTATTAAGAAGAACAATACGTGGCTTGTTGCCTATCATTTCTTTGAGTTCAGGGTTTGATGAACTCATAGGTATTCTTGCATCAACAATTTCTGTCACTAAATCGACAAACGGCAGACTCTCTTTAATAAGTCTGCGCGTTTTTGCCATATGACCAGGAAACCATTGAACTACTTGTTTCTGGTTATCATTCATAATCGTATATATCAAAATCTCCAAAAGGCAAAATTCTTATAACTGCTTTGCCTAAAACATAACGTTCATCTAACGGTCCTATAAGATTTGAACGGCTATCAGTAGAGCCATTTCGGTTATCCCCCATACAGAAAATATGACCTTCGGGCACTGTGTATGGAAAATCAATATCGTCAAGCTTTGGAAGAATGTAATTTTCCTTTGTGTAAGGTTCATTCAGGGCAACACCATCAACATAAACTGTTCCGGTTGAAAAATCTATATTTACTGTTTCTCCACCCTTTGCAATTACACGCTTAATTAGAGGCTCGTCAAAATAGTTTGGCTCTGTAATAACAACAATATCGCCACGCTCATAGGATTGCTTATTAACTGTTAAAAGCCAATCGTTATCCTGAAGTGTGTTAGTCATAGAAAAACCTTCCACACCTACAAGACGGAACACAAAAGTAAACACAACAGCAATTATAATAAAAGCTGACATCACAATAGAAACCATATCGTAAACAGAAATATGAAAACTGTTTTTTGATTTCTTCTGTGTATTCTTATTTTCTTCAACAACTTCTTCCGTTGTTATATCAACAATTCTTTCGTCGTTATTCATTTATTCTACCTTCCAATCACCGAGAGGGAAAAATCTGAATAAAACTTTACCCATAATCAATCTTTCATCAACGCAACCGATTCTTGTTGAACGGCTGTCAAGGGAGTTGCCTCTGTTATCTCCAAGAACAAAAACAGAACCGTCGGGAACCGTTATTGGAAAAGCGATATCAAACTGCTGTAAAGTAAGCTCGTCTGAATAATCCTCTTCTACCCCGTTAACGGTTACAACGCCTGTTGTGAAGTTTATATCAACCTTATCGCCACCAACTGCTATTATACGTTTCACAATGGGTTCTTTAAGACCATCTGTTCCTGCAATAACAACCACATCACCCACCTGTGGCTCATAGCCAACTGTGGAAACAACAATTTTATCCTTATGCTGAAGAGTTGGTTTCATTGAAACACCATCAACACTTACAACTCTGAATGCAAATGTAAAAAGAATTGTTATTACAACAAGAGCTGAAATAACAGCCTGAAAAACTTCAAAAACGTTGATTTTTTCATCGTTTTTTTTCTTCTCCTGGGCCTGGTCATCAACCAATGTAATATTATATTCTTCTATTTTACGCATAATACTCACCTCTGATAGCAATATGGGCTTTGTATCTCAAAAAAGAAATCAAGGGCAGATTATACATCTGCCCCGCTTTTCGGCTGCAATCAGCCGATTTTTTCCTTAACCTTAGAAGCCTTACCAACTCTGTCACGAAGATAATAAAGTTTTGCACGGCGAACTTTACCGTAACGAACAACTTTAACACTTACAACGTTAGGAGAGTGAACAGGGAAAACTCTTTCTACACCAACGCCGTAGGAAACACGACGAACTGTGAAAGTTTCGCTGATACCGCTACCGTGTTTTGCGATAACTGTACCTTCGAATGCCTGAAGTCTTTCTCTCTGACCTTCACGGATTTTAACATCGATTCTAACAGTGTCACCAATGTTGAATTCGGGCTTCTCAGCCTTAAGGCTGTCCTGTGCAATAAGTTTTAATGCGTCCATAATAAACCTCCGATATTTTTTTCAAGCGTTCTTATCATATTGACAGAGGACCGCCAGCTTTAATGTTGCCATTAACTGCCGTTGTCTGGGAACAACGCACACATAGACTTGATAATAATATCACAAGAAAACAAAAAAATCAACTGTTTTTCTAAAAATTTATAAAACAGTTGATTTTTATATATTATACAGCAGGAATAAAAATTATTTTAAGGTTTTCTGTTGTATCGCCTGAAAGGTTATTCTCTTCAGCAATCGCAGAAACCGTAGTATTATAACGCCTTGCAATCGACCAGAGGCTTTCTGATTTTTCAGGGAAATAAACGGTTATAGCATTAGAATTTCTTTGAAGTTGTGTTTCACTTTCAGTTATATCTGTCACAGCGTCAATAAAAACCTTACCAAAAACGCTACCACTGACACCTATCTCCGCTCTGACATCTATTGTATTATTTCCCTTTTCAACACAATCAAAGGACAAAACTGTCAATTGGGGCACACAGAAAAGCTCTGTATCTTCGTAATCAGCCTTTCTTTCATATTTAACATCAAGAACCTTGTTAACATTTGAAATACTACCGGAAGAATCTCTTAATAAAACTGATAATGACATACCCGCGTTGACAGAAAGTATTTCGTTTTCCTTTTTGATGCTGATGTTTGATAATTCGCAGGTGGAGTCGATAACCTTGCTTACGCCCTCACCTGACACCTGAAAATCGTTTCTGAAAATATATGTATCGCGAATTTCATCAAGAGCCGTAAAAAATGTGTAGGGCTGTTTTTTCAATTCAACGCTACCACCAACTGCATAAGCATCGCAAATAACAGAAAGCGCCTTTTCTTCCCACATAAGTGCAGAAGCATCTATGCCCAGTGAAATATCAAAAGCTGTCCCCGACCCATCCTGTTCATTTTTCTGTATTACATCAACTGCGGTTACCGAAAGAGTAACATTACCGGTATACCTTTCGTCCATACCCTCAAACTCAAGAATCTGGTTTATGGGAAGAATATGCTTTATATGCTCGGTATAATTTTTATCGGCAGCTGTAACATAACAAATATCAACAACAGCCTCACCTTTTATCATAATTTTGTTACTTATTTTTTTAATTTCTGTGCATACGGCATTGGCTCTTGAGCTTATTACAAAAGCTGATGCATTTGCCAATGATACGGTATCACTCATTGAAAATACTCTTGTTTTTTTGCACCCTAATGACATTGCTCTTAATTCTACTGTCTTTTTTTCTATACAGGTATCATTCTCTAATGCTAAAACATCCTGGTTTTCCTCTAAAAATGCCGTTATTTTAATTGTAACACCTGCTTTGATTTCGGCACGTTTGGTGCTTGTTGCTCTACAGTTAACATAGGCAACATCTACCTGACCGGTAACATCAATAGCGTTATTAAAAACCCCATTTTCACAATGTCTTGTAAAGGGTCGTGTTTGCGAAAAGCTATATATACCACCATCCTCTGCAGTATATATCATACGCAATTCACATTCGCCATCTACCGTAACCCTTTCTCCTACAAGGCGACAAGAATTTATTTTGGGTTGGGCAGTAGATTTAACTATTCTTAAAATTTCCGGCATAAACTCCGGCAAGGAAAAATCCGACTCAACACATTCTTCTACCGAATTTTCCTTTACAGTTTGCAGCGTTTTATAGTTCTCTTTTTTTAAGGTTATATCCATAACAAATAAACTCCCTTCATATACCTTCAGTGAAAGTATATGCGGGAGTTTACATCAATATAACTCTGCTTCTTCAGTTGTTTCTTCTACAGTTTCTTCATATAGAAGTTCATAAAGCATTTGTCTGTTTTCGGAAAGGTTTATTGAAACACTTGAGCCATCCCACTGATTTGAATACCACCATGTATCATCAAAAGGAATCTGTTGAGATACAAGAAGCTTATCCATATCCGCACCTGATTTTGTAAAACAGGTTGCCAGACTCATAACAAGGCTCCAAAAATCAGTGGTTGAAAGAGTTGTTTCTATATAAGGAGCAACATCACCTGCAGTAGAAAGAAGACTGAATATACCAATAGGGTTAACCTGGTCTTTGACCTTTGTAGCAATTGCAGAAATAACCTTTCTTTGACGCTGTGTTCTCATAAAGTCTGAATCCAGCTTACGGATTCTGGAATACCAGAGTGCCTGATAGCCATTAAGATGAACGCTTTCACCGCTTTCAAAGGTATCCGGCTTCTTTTCTTTTCCATAGCGATGACGATTATTTATATAATCCGCCTCATTTTCAGTAACCTCAACATCAACTCCACCCAATCCATCAACAAGAGCTGTAAACATTTCAAAGTTTACTGTTGCGTAATCATCTATCTTTATACCAAAATTCTGCTCAATAGTTTGTATAAGAAGATTTGCTCCACCCCACGCATAAGCAGCATTGACTTTTGATTCGCGGTTACCCGGTATAGCAAGATGAGTGTCACGAAGAATTGAACAAATTGTAATTCTGCCCGTAGTTTTATTAACAGATGCTATCATAATGCTATCACTTCGGGAAGAACCGCCACTTGCTTTATCACACCCGATAAGAAGGATGTTGCGGACATTTTTATCGCTTATAAGCTCAACACCCTCAATGTGCTCAATAGCTTCCGCCTTGGTAAACTTTCCTACAACGCTGTTAGCCATAAGGAAAAGTATTGTTCCAAGACCAACAAGGATTGCGAGTACCAATGCAACAATCTGTTTCCCTTTAGATGTTTTTTTATCAGGAACACGTCTGCCACGTTTTTCTTCAAAATCAGAAATTTCATCCGTATCACGCAAAGTTTTTTTTCGTGATACAGGTGGTGTTTGCACTCTTCTATCGGTAAAAACATCAACATCTGAATCATAAATATCAGGTTTGGGCTGTTGCTTGTTTCGGCTTATGTAGATGCCGTCATCCTGAGGCTCCTGAATATTACGATTTTTACCAATATAGACATCTTCTTTTGAAGAATCGCTGAAAATATCCTCATATTCATCCGAATCACGTGAAGAGTGACTATAAACGTCCTCGTATTCGTCTTTCTTTTTTACATAACTTAAAAGCTCTATATAATCATCGTTTATAGATACTTTTTTATCTTCGTTTGGATTTCTTTTATCTGCCAAGGGATTACTCTCCTAATTTAATATTGATTCCGCCATTACCATTGGTGTTTACAGGGCGAGGAAGATAGGGTTCAACTGCATTTGCAAGTTTACTTATAGGCATTGACTGAAGGTAAACCTTACCGGGTCCTGTAATAACAGAATGAAAAATACCTGAACCACCCAAAAACATATTTTTAATACCTTTAACTGCCTCAACTCTTAAGGAACAACTTTCGCTCATTGCCGCAAGATGACCTGTATTAACAACAATGCTCTCACCTGCACCAAGAGTATATTCCTTGCAGTTACCGTCAATCTCTATGAACACCAAGCCGTTACCTGTAATTCTCTGCATAATAAAGCCCTCACCACCAAAGAAGCCTGCACCGGCTTTATGCTGGAAGAAAACTGATACATCAAGACCCTTTTCCATAGCGAGGAAGCCTTTTTTCTGAACCACAATACCATTACCGGGAGTAACCTCATAAGGGATAATTCCTCCGGGGAAGCTGGAGGAAAATGCAATCATCCCCATTCCGCTTACAGAGGTAAACTCATTAAGGAAAATTGATTCACCAGAAACGAGTCTGCCAAGTGCTTTTTTGATTCCGCCACCTGCATTTGTCTCCATTTTCATGTTAGGGCTCATCCAACTCATTGAACCGGCCTCAGAGCAAAGAGTCTGACCTTGTTCAGGATAACATATAACAACGGGCAAACTGCCACCTTCAATTTCATATTTCAACATAGAATTACCCCCTTTGAGTTTTGTCTATTAGATTATACCTTTTTTTCATACTTTTTTCAAGTATATAGATATAAAAACACTCCCTGCAACAAATTGCAAGGAGTGTTTAACATATCAATTAGTCTACTTTTACAATCCAACCGAGCTTGTCTTCACGTTTACCCCACTGAATACCAGTGAGTTCATCGTAAAGGAACTGAGCAACGGGACCAATTTTGGAATCATTGATTACAAGATGCTCATCGCCATCGATGTATTCACCGACGGGAGAGATAACAGCAGCTGTACCTGTACCGAAAGACTCGGTAAGAGTGCCGTTTTTGTGAGCCTCTTTAACTTCGTCAACAGAAAGCTTTCTCTCTTCAACCTTGTAGCCGTTTGCTTTGAGAACCTCAATACAAGATGCTCTTGTAACACCGGGAAGAATGTTACCATCTTCAAGAGAAGGAGTAATAACTGTACCGTCAATAACGAAGAAAACGTTCATAGCACCAACTTCGTCGATGTATTTTCTTTCAACGCCATCAAGCCAGAGAACCTGAGCATAACCCATTTTATCAGCCTTTTCCTGACCGATAAGAGATGCAGCATAGTTACCGCCTGCTTTAGCCATACCTGTACCGCCTTTTACACAACGAAC
>JAZNHK010000208.1:0-27020 GCA_045576915.1 Acutalibacteraceae bacterium | reverse complement strand
TGGGTTCGCAGTGATACCAGCAAAGTGAACCCGGCTTATTCTTGAATATATCCCTGTTGGTCATATTTCCAAGCCCCGTGCCGAAAATTGGATGATTAAAGAAATCTTCAACTCCGCGTGCGTAATGGCGAACGCGGGTTTCGGTATCTGCACCGCCTAAAAGGAATTCATTAAGAACCTTGAACACTCTTTGTATGGTTGTGTTCAAAAAGCTTGTTATTTCTGGTAAATATGTTAATGCAACGAAAACAAAGCATCCGCAGATGATTGTGTATGCCAATCGGCGACGTTTATCATAAAGTATGTACATAACAATACACATAACAAGCTCGATAGAGCCGAAAATCATACCGCCACGTGACCCGGTTAAAAGGGTCGCAGCATAGAAAAGGAATGCCAGAATAACGGCGGAGGATTTGCGGTTTCCTAAAAGGAAGGAAAAGGGCATAGACATCATAAGCATTGTTGAGGCATTGTTACGCCATCTTATGTAAAAAATGCCACCCTTGTCGATAACTGTGTTAATGTTGATTATATAATGCATAAAGACCATAAATGTAAGGAAAAGACCAATAACAACCATTATGTCAGTAAGCTTTTCAATCAACAAATAGCCTTTATTTGTATTGATTTTTGAATAGAAGAAGCAATAAATCAAAAGCATTCCGAAGCCGATTCCAAGCATATTGTAAATGGATGCACCGCCGAAATAATCTTTCGGAGAAATAACACCCACACCACCTATGGTAACAGCTACAGAAACAGCCAGCATAGGTATAAACTGCGAGCCTTTGATTGTCGGCTTTTTGAAGTAGGCAATAATATTAAATAGAGCCATTGCAACCAGAGGTATTGCCAACCACCATATATTTCCGAATGTGGATAAGGAGTTGTAGCATCGTATTCCGATACAATATGTAAACATTGCCGGGATAAGCATAGCAAATATATCACCTGACAAAACAAAGACTATGCCGGTAATATAAGCCAGAACAACTGAACCCCAGATATGAAATTGTTCTTTTGGGAAAAAAGAGTGAAGGCTGGTAAAGGTTCCTGCAATCACAAAAAGAATTGTCATCCACTTTTCGCTCAAAAGAAAGGCCCGGATTTTTTGAAGCGTTTCCAAAGCTTTAGGGGATTTTAAAATATATTCCATTTTTATACCACTCAAAAAATATTATTTACGTAGTTCTATATCATAACCATTATAATCATATTTTTGAAAAACACAACAATTGTTACAAAATCTTAATATTTGTAATATTTTCAAAAAACCGCTTGCACTTTTCGGTGCAGGCGGTTCTGATGTGTCAGGATAATTCAAATTGTCCGGTATAAAGTTTATAGTATTTGCCTTTTTCCTCAATAAGAGCGTCGTGATCGCCTTTCTCTATTATTTCACCATTTTCAAGAACCATAATTGCATTTGAATTGCGAACAGTTGAAAGTCTGTGGGCAATAACAAAAACTGTTTTACCCTGCATAAGGGAATCCATACCTTTTTCAATGAGACGTTCAGTTCGGGTATCAATTGAGCTTGTTGCTTCGTCGAGAATAAGAACGGGTGGGTCAGCAACTGCCGCACGGGCAATAGCAAGAAGCTGTCTCTGACCTTGCGAAAGGTTGGAGCCATCGCCTGTAAGCATTGTATTATAGCCGTCAGGGAGACGGGAGATAAAGCTGTCTGCGTTGGCAATTTTGGCAGCTCTTACAATATCCTCGTGGGTTGCGTCAAGCTTACCATAGCGGATATTTTCCTCAACTGTACCTGTGAAAAGATGTGTGTCCTGAAGAACCATTGCAAGTGAACGGCGTAAATCGTCTTTTTTGATTTTCTTGCTATTTATGCCGTCATAGGTGGTTTTACCATTTTGAATATCATAAAAGCGGTTAATAAGGTTTGTAATGGTTGTTTTACCTGCACCGGTTGAACCAACAAAGGCAATTTTTTGTCCGGGTTTTGCATAAAGCGAAACATTTTTGAGAACTGTTTTCTTTCCATCGTAAGAGAAAGTTACATTGTGGAAACGAACATCACCTTTAAGAAGTGTGTAGGTTACACTTCCGTCAGCGGAATGAGGATGCTTCCATGCCCAGGTGCCTGTTCTGGTTTCGGATTCTGTTACATTGCCGTTTTCATCAACATTTGCGTAAACAAGAGTTACATAACCTTGGTCTTCTTCGGGAGTTTCGTCGATGATTTCAAATATTCTTTCTGCACCTGCAAGAGCGGCAAGGATGCTGTTCATTTGCTGTGAAATCATACTTATAGGACGAGAAAACTGTCTTGTGTATTGGAGGAACGACGCAAGAGTACCAATGGTAAGCACACCAGCTGCACCACCCAGGAACAAGCCTGAAATACCATCGGGCGTAGAATCACCGACTTTAAGAATAATAAATGCACCTAAAGCTGCAGTAGCTGCAAAATTGAAATATGAGAGGTTACCCATAATGGGCATTAAAACACTTGCAAAAGTGTGAGCATTTGTTGCAGCTTTACGATAATTATCGTTGATTTTATTGAATGTTGTTTTTGCTTTTTCCTCACGACAGAAAACCTTAACAACCTTTGAACCCTCAATAAGCTCTTCAATATAGCCGTTAACTGCACCAACAGCCATTTGCTGACGACGGAAATAACCGGAAGAGCGTCCACCAATAAACTTGATAATATTAAGCATAACAACAAGCATTATGATAATCAGGCAAGTAAGAGCAGGACTGATATATAGCATCATAATGAATATGCCTATAACAGTTACAAGAGATGTAATAGTCTGAATAAGTCCTTGACTGATTGCCTCACGGATGGTGTCAACATCGTTTGTGAAACGGCTCATGAGCTCACCATGAGTGTGAGTATCAAAATATTTGATAGGTAAATCCTGTAAATGCTCGAAAAGGTCTTTTCTTAATAAATTCAAGGTACCATGAGAAACGTTGAGCATAAGACGTGAATAGGTATATTGTGCTACTGCACCCAAAACATAAATAACGCCTAAAACACAAAGATATTTTATAATTACTGTGAAATCTCTGCTGTCGCTTGAAAGCAGATTGCCAATTTCATTGATAATAGGGCTTAAAAGGTATGTTCCGGCAATATCTGCAATTGAGCTGAAAAGAACAAGGGCAAAAATAACCACAAGCAAGGCTTTTTTCTGAGTAACGTAAGAAAGAAGCCTTAAAAGAGTCTTTTTGGTGTTCTTTGGCTTTTCGAATTTCATTCTGCCACCGGGTCCGGGTCCATTGCCGTTTGGGCGTTTAACTTGTTTTTCTGCCATTTGACTTCCTCCTTTCTTATTGTTCCATTTTGCCTTCCTGCTGTGAAATATATACTTCTCTATATATTTCATTTCGGGAAAGTAATTCATCGTGAGAACCGACATCATTTATTTGTCCGTCATCAATAACAATAATTCTGTCAGCATGTTGAACAGAGTTGATTCTCTGTGCGATTATGATTTTTGTGGTATAGGGTAAAAGATTTTTCATACCCTCACGAATTTTTCCGTCAGTTGCGGTATCAACTGCACTTGTTGAGTCGTCAAGGATAAGAATTTTCGGATTTTTGAGTATTGCACGTGCAATACAAAGGCGTTGTTTCTGACCACCGGAAACATTTACACCGCCCTGACCCAGATCTGTTTGATAACCATCAGGGAAGCTCATAACAAAATCGTCAGCCTGAGCAATTTTTGCTGCGGCACGAATTTCTTCAATAGAAGCATTTTCGTTACCCCAACGTAAGTTTTCTTCAATGGTACCTGAGAAAAGCACATTAGTCTGGAGAACCATAGAAACACTGTCACGAAGATTTTCAAGGTTATAGTCCTTTACGTTTCTTCCGCCAACAATAACTTCACCGGCGGTTGTGTCATAAAGTCTTGGAATAAGCTGGACAAGAGTGGTTTTTGCACTACCGGTTGAACCTATTATACCAATTGTTTCTCCTGATTTTATTGAAAGGTTAATATCTTTTAATACATCTCTTTTAGCAGATTTTCCGTATTTGAATGAAACATTTTTAAACTCAATGCTTCCGTCTTTAACAAGAAGGTTTTTGTCTGCATTATCATCATTTATATGTGGCTTTTCTGTAAGCACTTCATAAACACGGTCCATAGAAGCTTTTGACATAACGGACATAACGAAAATCATTGAAATGAATGAAAGTGATATGAAGATTTGCTGAATATATGTTATGAAGCTCATAAGGTCGCCCAAGAACATATTTCCATTAAGGATAAGCTTTGAACCAACCCAAAGAATGAGAATAATGCAGGTGTAAATTGAAACAGACATTATTGGTCCGTTAAAGATAATAAGCTTTTCAGCAAAGATTGAGGCATCCTTCAACTCATCATTGGAAATTTTGAATTTATCTTTTTCGTGTTTCGCACGGACAAAGGCCTTAACAACTCTTACTGCAATAAGGTTTTCCTGAATGAAGGTATTGAACTTATCATATTTTTTAAACATTCTTTTAAAACGTTTGTGAGCTTTAACGCCGATAAGAAGAATGAGAAAAAGCATAATCGGAGCAACACACATAAAAATCAATGACAATTTTTTGTTGATGCTGAAAGCCATAACAATTGCCATTGAGAACATAAGAGGAGAACGTATAAACATACGTATAGCCATCATAAAGGTGTTCTGTATCATGGTTATATCAGTGGTCATTCTTGTAATCAGCGAACCTGTTGAGAATTTATCAACATTGGAGAATGAAAATTCCTGAATTTTCTTGAAGATACCGAATCGTAATTCTGCACCGAAGCCCATACCTGCTTTTGCCGCAAAGAACGCTGCTGCCGCACCACAGGCAAGGGATATACAGGCCATACCAATCATCAAAGCACCTAATGAAAGAATAAGGTCAGTTTCAGTTTTTTCTCCAAAACCAAGCGAAATAAGAATATCTGCAATAAAATTTTCTTTTGTTGCCAGGCTCTGACCGCTTATACCGCAGTCGATGATAACTGACATAAGCAAGGGTATTATAACCTCAATAAGAACTTCCAGGACAATGGCAAGAGGAGAAAGTATTGCGTAAACTTTATATTTTTTCGCATAACTCATCAATTCTTTTATCATTGTTAAGGTTCCTCCTTTATAATTTCTTCATTTTTCTTTATTTCTGCTTTTAACTGACAATTTGTGAGGTTTTCCGTGTCAAGATTACTGTATAATCGTTCAAGGTAATTGCACAGTTGTTCACATTCTTCTTTGGAAAATCCCCGGAACATTTCTTTGTCTGTTTCGTCACAGATGTTACGGAAATCCTTTAAAACTTTTAAACCGCTTTCGGTAAGTGAAAGACGATTTTTTCTTGTATCCTCGCTGTCTGCAACCCGGCTTACATATCCGCTTTTTTCAAGCCTCTTTATAGATGTTGCAACACTTGCGGGAGATATATGTAAATTATCTGCAAGCTCCTTTTGAGTACACAGAACGTTTTTGCTTATGAATTCCAGAATCATAGGTTGACCGTAGTATAACCCTGCTTTCTGAGCCGCTTTTGTTATATGGTAACGGTGAATCAGCGATGTGGAAATAAGCTTATGGACCATTTCCCGGTAATTCATAAATACACCTCCGAAAATAGTTAAACGTTTAATTATAACGTAGAATATAATACCATTTTTTGGCGGTTTATTTTTACAAAAAAGAAAAATAAAGACTTAATTTTCAATTTTTACAATTAATTTACATATGTTTTTTCAAAAATTCACAATAGAGCAAGTTTCCATATTGATAATTTGTACAAATCGATTGTGCAATTTCAACAAAGAAAGGTGGAAAATTTTAACTCTCGTTTAACAAAATATATCAAAATTCTCTTGAAATGGGGTTTGTATTTTGATATTATTAAATTGATATAATGTATGGTAGTATGACGTGTGAGGTGCAGAAGTGAAAAATAAGAATGATTATAACGATTTCCCTTTATACGTTTTTCATCAGGGGAAAAACTTTAAATCACAGGATTTTCTTGGTGCTCATAAGGTGGAAGACGGCAAATATGTGTTCAGAGTATGGGCACCTAACGCAAGAAGCATCTTTGTAACAGGCACATTTAATGACTGGAGTGAAGATGCAGCGCCTATGTATCGTCTTAATGACGGTGGTGTGTGGGAGACTTATGTAAAAGGTGTTAAAAATTTTGATGCGTATAAATACATAATATACACTAAAAATGACAGAAAGCTTTATAAAGCTGACCCTTATGCAATCCATGCGGAAACACGACCGGGTACTGCTTCAAAAATCTTTGAAGGCAATTACAAATGGAATGATGCTTCCTGGTTGAAAAAACGTAAAGAGTCCAGCGTGTACTCGTCACCCATAAATATTTATGAAGTTCATTTAGGCTCATGGAAACGCTATGAGGATAATAATACTTTAAGCTACAGAGATCTGGCAAAGGAATTGGTTGCTTATGTAAAGAATATGGGTTATACCCATATAGAGCTTTTGCCCATAGCAGAGTATCCTTTCGATGGTTCCTGGGGATATCAGGTAACAGGTTATTTTGCAGTGACTTCAAGATACGGTACGCCTGATGATTTTAAATATTTTGTTGACCAATGTCATAAAGCGGGTATAGGCGTTATTGTAGATTGGGTGCCTGCCCATTTTCCGAAAGATGCCTATGGTCTTGCAGAGTTTGACGGAACACATTGTTATGAATATGCAGATATAAGAAAAGGTGAGCATCTTCAGTGGGGTACTAAGGTTTTTGATTTTGGTAGGAATGAAGTGCAGAGCTTTCTGATTTCAAATGCCTGTTTCTGGTTGGATGAATACCATGTTGACGGACTTCGCGTAGATGCGGTTGCTTCGATGCTTTATCTTGATTATGGTAGAGATGATGGTCACTGGATTGCAAATGCCAATGGTGGTAACGAAAATCTTGAGGCAGTCGCATTTTTGAAACAGCTTAACGAAACTGTGTTCACAGAGCACGGGGATGTTATGATGATGGCGGAAGAAAGTACATCATGGCCAATGGTTTCAAAGCCTGTTTATATGGGTGGTCTTGGTTTCAATTTCAAATGGAACATGGGCTGGATGAATGATATTTTAAGATATTTTTCACTCGATGGTATCCATAGGAAATATAATCACGACCTTATAACCTTCTCATTTTTCTATGCTTTCAGCGAGAATTTTGTGCTTCCTATTTCTCACGATGAGGTTGTTCACGGAAAATGCTCTCTTATAAATAAAATGCCCGGCAACTATAATGAGAAATTCGCAGGGGTAAGGGCATTTTTAGGTTATATGTATGCCCATCCCGGTAAAAAGCTTCTTTTTATGGGAAGTGAATTCGGGCAGTTTATTGAATGGGACTATAAAAAAGGTCTGGACTGGTTACTTCTTGATTACGAAATGCACCGTTGGTTGCAGGATTATGCAAGAGAGTTAAATAAATTCTACAAAAAAAATTCACCTCTTTGGGAAATCGATTATAGCTGGGAAGGCTTTAACTGGATTGTGAGTGATGATAACACAAATTCAGTTATCGCTTTTGTAAGAACCGATAAAGAGGATGAAAAAATCGTTGCAGTATGCAATTTCACCCCCGTTTTAAGAAAAAATTATAAAATCGGAGTTCCCGAGGGTGAAAGTTACGAATTGGTTTTCAATTCTGATGCCTCAAAATTTGGTGGCACGGGTGAAAAAGTAAAGAAAACATATAAAACAATTGATGGTGAAATGCATGGGTACAAACAGCATATTGAGCTGACCTTACCACCTATGACAACACTTTATTTCAAACAGAAAAAAGCGGAAGTACCATCAACTAAAAAAGTTAAGAAATAATCTTATATACAAGAAAGGAATGTAACGACAATGGCAAAAAAGAATGAATGTATTGCAATGCTTCTTGCAGGCGGTCAGGGTTCACGTCTTGGTGTTCTTACAAAAAACATTGCAAAACCCGCCGTTCCCTACGGCGGAAAGTACAGAATTATCGACTTCCCCCTTTCAAACTGTGTGAATTCCGGCATATATACTGTTGGTGTTCTTACACAGTATCAACCACTTGAACTTAATGATTACATCGGTAATGGCGGTCCCTGGGATCTTGATCGTGCAAATGGTGGTGTTCATATTCTTTCACCCTATCAGCAGATTGAAGGTACTGAATGGTATAAGGGTACAGCTAATGCCATTTATCAGAATATTCAGTTTATTGACAGATACAATCCTGAATATGTAGCTATTCTTTCGGGTGACCATATCTATAAAATGGACTATGCAAAAATGCTTCAGTATCATAAAGAAAAGGATGCAGCTTGCACCATCGCTATGCTTGAAGTTCCGTGGGAAGAGGCATCGCGTTTCGGTCTTATGTTTGTAGATGATGACGGAAGAATTACTGCATTTGAAGAAAAACCCAAGAATCCAAAGAGTAACAAAGCTTCAATGGGTGTTTATATGTTTACTTGGGAAAAACTCAGAAAATACCTTATTGATGATGAGGCAAATCCTGATTCTTCAAACGACTTTGGTAAAAATGTTATTCCTGCAATGCACGAAGCAGGTGAGAGACTTTTTGCTTATGGCTTTGATGGTTATTGGAAGGATGTTGGTACAATCGATTCTCTTTGGGAAGCGAACCTCGACTTGCTTAACCCCAAAGTAAATATCGATTTGTCCGATAAGAGCTGGAAGATTTACGGCAGAGGTGCAGTTACTGCTCCGCAGTATATTTCCGATAAAGCAGTAATTGAAAATTCACTTGCAGCAGAAGGCTGTGAAATCGAGGGTAAGGTTGATTATTCTGTTCTCTTCTCTAATGTTACTGTTGAAGAGGGTGCGTTTGTTGATTATTCAATTGTTATGCCGGGTGCAGTAATTAAAAAAGGTGCAGTAGTACAATATGCAATGGTTGCCGAGAATGCAGTTATTGAAGAAGGTGCAGTGGTAGGAGAAAATCCCCAAAAATGCGAAAACCTTGAAAATTGGGGTGTAAGCGTTGTAGGTGCAGGGGTTACTGTTGGCAAAAACGCAAAGGTAAAAGCACAGTCAATGATTTCAGAAGATGTTAAGGAGGGCGAAACAGTATGATGCCGAAAAATGTTCTTGGAATAATTTATTCAAATTCTTATGATTCCTCATTAGGTGCTCTTACAGCACGTAGAACAATGGGTTCTGTTCCTTTCGGCGGAAGATACCGCCTTATAGATTTTGCTCTTTCAAACCTTGTTAACTGCGGTGTTACAAAGGTTGGCGTTATTGCAAACAGTAATTTCCATTCTCTTATGGACCATGTTGGTAGCGGTAGACCCTGGGACCTTTCAAGAAAGGTTGATGGTCTTTATATGCTTCCTCCCTTTACACCCGGTGCAGGTGAACGCGATGGCAGTGACAGAATTGATACTCTTAACAGAATAATGGAATTTATTGCAAAAGCAAAGCAGGAATATGTTCTTCTTATGGATTCTAACTTCATTTGCAATATGGATTTATCAAAGCTTTTCAGCTACCATTCAGGCAAGAATGCAGATATTACAATTGCATATTCAAACGGCAAAGCTCCACAGCTTGAAAGAACAATGGCTCTTACATTGGATGTGGATGGTAAGGTTACAAGCGTTGGTATTGATGTTAAAACTGAAAGTGATATTAACTACTCAACAAATATAATTCTTATAAGAAAAGCACTTCTTGAAAGACTTATTGGTGATGCAGAAAGCTTTACCTACACAAGTTTTGAAAAAGATATCATTCAGAAAAATGTTTCTCATCTTAATATCTTTGGATATAAGGTTGATGAGTGGAATTGCACAATTGACAGTATGCAATCATATTTCAATGCAAACATGACTCTTCTTGAGAGAGATTGCAGAAAAAATCTTTTCCGTGCTGATGCCCCCGTTTATACAAAGGTTCGTAACGATATGCCCGTTATTTATGGAATCAATTCAAAATGTGAAAATTCTCTTGTTGCAGACGGCTGCCAGATTGAGGGTACTGTTAAAAACAGTATTATTTTCAGAGGCGTAAGAATTGCTAAAGGTGCAGTTGTTGAAAACTCAATCCTTATGCAGGATGCTTTTGTTGGTGAAGATGCAAAGCTCAATTGTGTGATTATGGATAAAAATACAGTAATTACTCCTAAGAAAAATCTTAGCGGAGATAAGAGTTTTCCCTTGTTTGTAGGTAAGGGTATTGTTATTTAATTGAAAGTATGGTTTGATTGTGAGGTGTTTTTATGGCGGTTTGTCCGGTTTGCGGATGCAAAACAGAGGAGATTGATTTTGCAGAGCGAAAAATAGTTGATACTCCTTGCAAAGTTTGTTCTTTTTGTGACAGACAGTTAAATGTTTTTTCGGAAAATGCAGAGCCTACTGAAGCTCAGTTAAGATGGCTTAATGCAGTGATAAGTAAGGAAGTGCCTGACAGAGATGTGGCAGTTTTGCGTTCATTGGAAGCAATTCTTTCCCGTTTTTCAAAAAATCAAACACAGCAGACTGCTAAACCTCGCACAAAACAACCGTCTTTTGTCCCGCAGGGTAATTCCTTTAATGCAGTCAGAAATGGTTCTGATAGCGATGCGGTAATAGATGAGTTACAAAAAAGAGTTGTGGCTCTGGAGAATGAAATCCGTACAATGAAGAGAAAGCAAATGATAAAAACAATAATAGAATTAGGAGCACCATTTGTGCTTTTGATATTATTTGTTATCGTGTTTTTGTCTTCCGGAATAATTGATAACATAAAAACAATTTTTGATATGGCAGGAATTACACTGTAAAATCGTTCATCGGAGGTTTATTTATGAAAGTTTTATATGCTGCAAGTGAAGCCCTTCCTTTTATAGCAAGTGGTGGCTTGGCAGATGTTGCAGGCTCTCTTCCTCAGGCGTTAAGAAAAAGACTTGTTGGTTGCAGAGTTGTTATGCCGCTTTATGATGGTATAAAGCAAGAACTTAAGGATTCTATGAAATTCATTACAAATATTTCTGTACCGGTTGCCTGGCGTAGACAGTATTGCGGAATATTTGAAGCAAAAGCAGGTGGAGTAATATACTACCTTCTTGATAACCAGTATTATTTTAAGAGAGATGCTCTTTACGGCTTCTATGATGACGCCGAAAGATTTGCATTCTTTGCGAGAGCAATTCTTGAAATCATTCCGCACATAGACTTCAAGCCGGATATAATTCACTGTAATGACTGGCAGACTGCTTTGACCCCTCTTTATTACAGCACAATGTATGCAAATCAGCCCGGTTATGAGAATATCAAAACAGTTCTCACAATTCACAATATTCAGTATCAGGGCGTTTATGGCGAAGAGCTTATTGATAATGTTGTTGGTATCGATCACGCTCATAAGAGTCTTATTGAATATGATGGTGCAGTTAACCTTATGAAGGCCGGTATTGAGTGTGCAAATGCGGTTACAACGGTAAGTCCGTCCTATGCTAAGGAAATTCTTGACCCCTGGTACTCACATGGTCTTGATACAATTCTTCGTGAAAGAAGCTATAAATTACGCGGTATTCTCAATGGTATTGACGTTGAAAACTATAATCCTGAAACAGATAAGGATGTTTTCAAAAATTACTCAGTTGATAATATGCGTGGAAAAGCGGTAAACAAAAAAGAACTCCAGAAGCTTTTAGGGCTTCCGGAGAAAAAGGATATTCCTGTTATGGGTATGGTTTCAAGACTTGTTTCCCATAAGGGTCTTGACCTTTGCAAGGAGGTTCTTGATGAACTTCTTGCAACAACAGATATTCAGCTTGTTGTTCTTGGTTCAGGCGATTATCAGTATGAGGAATTTTTCAGAGGTCTTGCTGCACGCTATCCCGATAAAGTGGGTCTTTGCCTTGGATTTATTCCTGATCTGGCAAGAAAAATTTATGCAGGTAGTGATATGTTCCTTATGCCGTCAAAGAGTGAACCCTGCGGACTTTCACAGATGGTTGCTCTTCGTTATGGTTCAATTCCCATCGTTCGTGAAACAGGAGGACTTCGTGACTCTGTAACAGACAGTGGCGATAATATGGGCAATGGCTTTGTATTCTCATCCTATAATGCTCACGATATGCTTCATTCAATAAGACGTGCAGTTGAAGGATATCAGGACCAAAATGGTTGGGCAATCCTCGTTAAACGTGCAATGGAAAGTGACAACTCCTGGGGCAAATCCGCAAATGAATATATCAGAATGTATAAGGAAGTTTTAAAGGGTTAATTTATTGAATTTGCCATTTTGATTAACAGACTTTCAACTCCTTTTATGACGGCCTCGATACTCTTGGGTTCGGGGCCGCCGTAGCGTCTTGCATTAATGTTTTTTTCAGGGAAATCAGAAAGTTGAGTTTCTGTTAAGGCTAAACACATAGCCTGTGCATATTTTGGCGGAAGAGAAAACCACCTTTTGGGAATATAGCCCTTCTGAGCAGCAGTAAAAAGAGTTCTGTATATGGTTGTGGCATAAAGTATATCTGCGGTTGTTCCTGCCTGAAAGGAACCTGCATTCATTCTTTCGTGGGTCATAATTGCAGCTCTGTAAATGGAGCTTGTGTTAAAAACAGAGTCTTCCTGCCTGTCTTCAAGTGATGAATCTTCAAGACCTGCACGGCTATCTGAAATGCCTAAAATATAGTCTGTGGTAACATTATAGTATTCTGCAACCTTACATAAAAAAGCAAGGCTGTATTCACGTATGCCCTTTTCATAGTGGGAAAGAAGTGCTTGTGAAATGCCAAGTTCTGCTGCAGCCTCCTTTTGACTTAAGCCTTTTTCTGTTCGTAATTCAACCAATCTTTCGTTAAAATTTGTATTCATATTCTACCCCTTACTTGAGTTGAATAACTCAAAAATTATACTTTTTGTATAATAATATACACTATCTTACAGGAGAAATCAATGAAAACTTATACAATACATTTAATCCGTCACGCTCTCACAAAAGGTAATATAGAGGGTCGCTATATCGGTCAGACTGATGAAGAGCTTTGTTCTGAAGGTCTTAATCAGCTTGAAGCAATGAAAAAGGAGTATAACTATCCTTTGGCAGACGTAGTGTTCACAAGTAGTCTCAAACGCTGTGTACAGACTGCAAAAATTCTTTATCCTGACAAGACTCCCATTGAAATGAGAGGCTTTGAAGAGTGCGATTTTGGTGAGTTTGAAGGACACACAGCCGAAGAACTGGAGCGTTATGAGGAATTTTCTCAATGGCTTTCGGGTGGCGAGGATGCTTGTCCGCTTAATGGTGAAAGCAACTCTAAATTTGCAACAAGAGTATGTGATTGCTTTATAAAAACAGTTGATGGAATGATTAAAACAGGTACAAGAACTGCGGCAATAATTACCCATGGCGGAGTTATGATGAGCATACTTTCAGCTTTTGGTGTGCCGGAATTACCTATGACGGAATGGCTCTGTCCTTCTTGTTGCGGTTATACAATACGTATAACGCCTTCTCTTTGGAGTGCAACAAAGAAATTTGAGGTTATAAATGAAATTCCTGCAGAGCCTTTAACTGCAGAGCAGGAAGAGCGTTTGTGGGATTATTATGCAGACATACCCGAAAATGAGAATATAGACTGGGATAGTATGTCGGATGATGATTTTAAATTTTGAGTTGGCTATAGTTGAATATTGTTAGTTAAGCTGATACGAATTTGTTGAGGTGATATATTTGTCAGATTACAAAATTTTTGCGAACCACGCCCACCTTTTTCCAAAAAACACAAAACCTAATGGTGATATTGATACATTGAAGTCCATTATGGATGAGTGTGAAATTGAAGGAACTGTGTGTTTTTCTCCGTTCTGGCATCAGATGGATATGTATGCCCACACAACCGGTCAGAATCCCTGCGAATGGACTGCAAACGCACTTAAAAATGAGCCGAATCTTGTGGGCTTCGGTACAATTGATTTTGACAGGAAAGACCTGAAGGACCAGGTTAAGAAAATAAAAGATCTGGGTCTTTACGGAATAAAAATTCATCCTGCGGCACAAGAGGTTAATGTTGCAGGTAAAGAGCTTTTTGAGGTTTATGAGGAAGCGGAAAAGCAGGGTCTTTTCCTTTCTTTCCATACCGGTCTCCATTGGCACAGAATAGCGGATTATCAAATGCTTTTGTTTGATGAAGTGGCATATAATTTCCCAAAACTTCGATTCAGTATGGAGCATATGGGTGGTTACAGCTTTTTCAAAGAAGCTTTGCTCGTAATGAACAATAATTCCCGTAGTGAAATCGACCACGTTTTTGCAGGGTGGACAAGTATTGCTATGGAAAAGGACGAGTTTGGTAACGTCCGAAGAGGAGCTTGGTCCTTAACTGATGAGGAGCTTTGCGACTTGATTCATCAGACAGGTCCAAAACGTAGTATTTTCGGTCTTGATACGCCCTACAAGGATGCCAAAATGATAAAAGAGTCTATTGAAAGAATAAAAAACCTCCCCATTTCTGAGGAGGCAAAGAAAGGTATTTTAGGAGATAATTTAAGAGAAATTCTCTATGGTTAATATATCATATCAGCAGTTGTCCAATTTTTGAGAACCTCAAATTGGTCGGCTGCTTCTTTTTTTGCACCATCTAAATTGTGGTCGCGGTAGTTACCGCATTCAATAGCACTTACGCCGGGAACATCACCTTCAAATTTTGCAATAAAATCAAGGGCGTCCTGTGTCAATTTAAGTGCCTGAGCGTGTGTGATTCCTGTTGTGAGGAAATAAAAGCCTGTTCTGCAACCCATAGGTCCGAAATAAATTATGTTGTTTTTTAAATCACTGTTTCTTACATAGGTTGCAAAAAGATGTTCAAATGTGTGAATTGCACCGTTTTCCATAACCTCCTCAATATTGGGACGGCGTGTTCTTATATCATAAGTGATAACATCGCTGTCAATACGGGAAATATACATACCTCTCAAAAGCTTTGTATGGTCAACATTAAAACTATCTATTCTTTCCATTTTGTTGTTCTCCTTGGATTTTGTGTTAATTTGTTTTTGCTTGTTCCTTATATTCTTAAAAAAATCAGTTAAGACTTCGGCACATTCTTCTTCCATAAAACCACCGGTATAAAGGGGTTTGAAGTTAAAATCTGCATTGAAGAGATTAACAACGGAGCCGCAAGCACCATTCTTTTTATCATAAGCACCAAAAACAACATTTTTTATTCTGGAGTTTATGATTGCTCCGGCACACATAGGGCAGGGTTCAAGGGTAACGTAAAGCTCACATTCCCAAAGACGCCATCCGCCCAATCTTTTACAGGCTTCATTTATTGCTTCAATTTCTGCGTGACAGAGAGCGTTTTTGACTTTTTCTCTGCGATTTCGTCCTCTCCCGATAATTTTATTTCCTATTGTGACAACTGCACCCACCGGTACTTCGCCATCAAGAAAGGCTTCATTTGCAAGGCGTAAAGCCTCGTTCATAAAATATGTTTTATTCATATCAATAAACAGGTGGTGTTGTGGTTAATTGTGTTATTGCCTGAATCACATAAAGAATAATTGCAATAATCATAACCGGTGATGTTGTGAATTTTATGAATTTTTCTGACAAGGAAGCATCTTTAAAAAGACCTTCGTCAGATAAAGTTTTATCGTTCTTATAACGAGTGAAATATACAATAACCGCAAGAATACCAAAAATTATTCCTATTGCTGAAACTACGTAGAAGAATGTATTGGAAACATATTCGTCAAAATAATATATCAATCCTGATGATATTGCAGACATTGCGTTCATAAGAGCGTGGATGATAATACCTGTCCACAAGCTTCCGGATGCAAGAACAGCATAGCCTATAACAAGACCGCAAAGGAGGGCAAAGGGCATCTGCACAGCGTTTCCGTGGAAAACGCCAAAAACAAATGCGGATGCAACTATTGCAAAAAGGTTACCATATTTTTTTAGGCTTTGTAAAAGAACTCCACGTAAAGCAAATTCTTCAATCAAGGGCGGTACTATTGCAGACCCGATAAAAATCATGATTACGTCAAGGGTGCTTGATGGGTCCTGAAGAGCGGTGTAGTTTGAATAAATTCCGATTCCCTCGCCTAAAGCACGAATGAAAACCGTAATAAAGTTTGCAACCAGACAGCCACCAAATCCGATTAAGGTCAGCAAAACAGCTTTAACCTTGTCCTTAGGTGGATTGTAAGGGATTTTTCCCAATTGTTTATTACTTTTAAAAATTTTTGACCCTATGAAAAAGGCTCCGCCTACGCTGATTACGGAATAAAAAATTCCGAAAGCAGATGCAAAGGTTAAATTAGTCTGATAGAGTTTGCTGAATGTGGGGATGGACAACAGCAGCGAAAGAACAAAAGAAATTCCCAACAAAAGCAGAAGTATAATCCCTGATGTTGTTCCCATAGATTTGATTTTCTTTTCGTGGTAGCGACGCTCAAGCATTTTCTTGCGTTGCTCTTCCATATATTGAGGATTGAAAAAATTCTGGGGAGCACCATAATGATATTGGGGGGCATTTCCCTGTGAGGTTGAATTGTATATTTCAACGGGTGATGGAGTGGGTTGATATGGGGGAACATTGTTGTTTTGGTTATAAGCTCCCTGGAAACCCGTGTTGTTATTAGGATTGTAGTCCATAGCTCGTCCTTTCAATTGATTCGTAGTATTTTAGTAAATTATAGCAACTATTTATTTAAATATCAACTCATAAATTGTGTACATACAATGAATTTTTACAATATGTAGTGTTGCGAAAAAATTTAAAACAATGTATAATTTTATAGATTTATAAATTGAATAATTAAGGATGATAAAAATGAATAAAACAACCCATAAACTTAAAATTGCAGGGGAAGAATACAGAATTGTTTCTGACGAAAATTCCGAGTATATGAGTGAGCTCGCCCATGAAATTGATTTGAAGATGGCTGAAATTTTAAGAGGTACACGTGTTTCAACAACTCAGGCAGCAGTTCTCGTTGCTTTGCAGTATGCTGATGAAGCAAAGAAAAATGGTGGCACAACGGATAATCTTCGTTTGCAGCTTAAAGAGTATCTTGAGGATGCTGCAAAAGCGAAAAGCGAACGCGATTTTTATAAAAGAGAGCTTGACAGAATTAAAGCCATCAGTAATACAGAAGACACTACAGGCGGACTCTGGAGATAATTATGGATATTTTGAAAGTAAAAAAAGTAAGAGAAAATGCCAAAATACCCACAAGGGCAACTGAGGGTAGTGCAGGGCTTGATTTATATGCTTGCATAGAAGAACCAATCACCCTGAACAAAGGCGATAAAGCCGTAATTCCAACAGGAATTGCTATTGGTCTTGATGACCCTCATTATGCTGCTTTTATCCATTCAAGAAGCGGTCTTGCAATTAAGCATGGTATTGGTCTGCTTAATTCTGTTGGAGTTATTGATAGTGATTACCGCGGTGAGGTATGCGTTGGCGTAATCAAACAGACAGAAGAACCATACACAATTCAGCCCTTTGAAAGAATTGCTCAGATGGTTATAAAACCCGTTGAATTACCCGAAATTGTAGAGGTTGAAGACCTTGACGAAACCGAACGTGGCGAAGGCGGCTTTGGCTCAACAGGTAAAAAATAAAAGCGTAGGAATACAGTAAAAATAATGCATACACAATCATTCCTGTTTGCTTCAGCAAATAGGGAGGAGGACCGAGTCAGCGGTGGTGGGTTGCCTCCTGACCACACCCTTTGTGAAAGTGATGCAGTTTATAGGTGAATAAAGTGTCAACTATTGCAGCAATTGCTACCGCTCAGGCGGCAGCAGGTTTAGGAACAGTAAGATTATCAGGTGAAAATGCTCTGTCAATTGCAGACAGAGTTTTTTCTGCCGTTTCAGGAAAAAAAATAACAGATGCTAAGGGCTACACTGCTTATTACGGCAAGGTTCACGATGGTGAAACCGAGCTTGATGATGCAGTTGCTCTGGTTTTTCGTGCACCAAAAAGCTATACCGGTGAGGATGTAGTAGAATTAAGCTGCCATGGCGGGCTTTTTATTTTGCAAAGAGTTCTTCGTGCAGTTTTTAATGCGGGTGCGGTTGCCGCAGAGGGTGGAGAGTTTACAAAAAGAGCCTTTCTTAACGGGAAAATGGATTTGTCCGAGGCTGAAGCAGTTATGTCACTTATATCTGCATCAGGTGAAGAAGCGAGAGCAGCAACCCTCAATGCATTGGATGGTGCTTTGAGCAAAGAAATTGGCGAGTGTAGGGATGAACTTGCAAGAACTGCGGCTTTCCTTGCAGCTTGGGTAGATTATCCTGATGATGAAATTCCCGAGTTAACAGATTCACAGATGACGAAAACTATTTCTGCAGTAAAATATCGTCTGGAAAAACTCCTCGATGGCTTTGATGCAGGTCAGGCAATTCTTGAAGGTATTGATACTGCTATCGTAGGCAGACCCAATGTTGGTAAATCAACGCTTTTGAATGCACTTTCAGGCAGGGAAAGGGCGATTGTTACATCTGTTGCAGGTACAACACGTGATGTGCTTGAAGAAACAGTTCGTTTAGGTAATATCACACTTCGCCTTGCGGATACAGCAGGTATCAGAAGTGACACTGATGATGAAATTGAAAAAATCGGTGTTGTAAGGGCAAAGGAACGCTTTGACAGAGCAAGTCTTGTGTTTATGGTTCTCGATGCACAGGAGGCGTTATCCGAGGATGATAAAGAACTTCTTGAATTATGCAAAAACAAGAATTCCATTGTTATAATCAACAAAACAGATAAAGAAAAAGTGCTCTCAGCTGAACAGGTGAAAGCACTTGTGAATATTGAAAATGTTGTTGAAATTTCTGCAAAAAACCGTAATGGCATGGACCAACTTACTGCGGTTGTGGAAAAGGTTGTGGGCACAGCAGGTTTTGACCCGTCTGCTCCGCTGATAACAACAGAAAGGCAACGTGGCTGTGTTGTGAAAGCGGTTGAACACTTAAGCGAGGCTCTTGAGGGACTTCTGATGGGTATAACTCCTGATGCGACTAATGTCTGCATAGATTGTGCTGTGGAAAATCTTTGTGTTTTAACAGGTGAAAAAGCAACAGAGACTATAGTTAACGAAGTTTTTAAGAATTTTTGCGTCGGAAAATGATTTAAAAATTCGAGCTTATAATTTCTTTTATGAACTCTTTGGTTGGGTAATCCATGATTATCCAACCATACTTTTTTTTGTTTTTCAAATTCATTTTTTTAAGTCTTTTGTTAATATAATCAGCAGATTTTTTAGGGGGATTTAACAGCGTTGTACAAGAGAAGAAGGTTATTAAAATACCATCGGTTTCAGGAGGGTTTTTGATGAATGGTAATATGGCAAAATTCCATTTTTTTGATGGCGTCAAGCCGTATAAATCCTGAACAAAAAAGCTGTTTCCTGTTGTGTTTGTGTCATTCGAAAACAATTCTGCACATTCATAAATTCTTTCAGTATTATCCTTTTGATATACCCAATTTGAAAGGTTTATTCCTGCATTGAAATCGGTGTATTTTTCGTTTGGTTTGTTGATATTACAACGATTTAAAAGCACAATTTTCCCCCTTGATTCCTTAAGCGTGGGTACGCGATTTTCCTTATACCACAAGCCTTTATCGGTTAAATACTCAGAAAAAAACAAGTCAAATGTTTCCTCTGCACTCGCACCATCATCTCTGTTGAAACTAAACAGAATTGTTTCGGTTGGATTGGTTTTCAGAAAGCTCTTGAAATCAGAAATAACATCATTCAGAAACAGCTTGTTTTTCTTGTTTTCGGGGTTTTTGCAGTCGGCAACAGCGTGCACAATTTTTAGTTTGTTTTCCAGTTTTTCAACACGTATGTCAAAGAATCTTATACCTGCATCAAGCTGTTGGGATATGGTCATATTCTGACATCGGGAAAGAAAAGAAAATTGCACAAAACAGGCACCACTGTTGTGTGTGCCGGGTAAATTTATATCGGAAATTTTTGTGTTGTCGGGTAAGTCTTTTAACCAATTTTTCAAAAACATATCCACCTTATGATTTTTTATGATTTTAACATTCATAGCCAATAAAAGCAATATTTTCACCAATTTTGATGAAATTGAAAGTATTAACAATAAATTTTTCTGTATTATAAGTATATTTATCACTATTATATATTGAATTTTAGCGATGTGTGTGATAAAATGGAAAATAAGTTATTATGTGTTCTTGTTTCTATGGAGAAATTCAGCGAAAACAGAACATAATCTGAATTGCAGGGGTTTACTCAATGCGATATAGATTTGAAGATGGGTGGAGTGAATATTGTATTCTGTTCGTAAGATAAAAATTTATGATATTGTGGGATTACTTAAAGTCTCAAATATCTTATACGCCTGCGGAAAAGATATGGCGAAAAAATATGATTTACATCATTGGGATAACAACCATATCAAAAATATGCTTGTGGTTATTCTTTGTGCATTGAAAAATAATATCTTTTTGGTTGACGATGATGATAAAGCCATCGCAACTTTCCAGACCAGAAAGATAGACCAGTCGTATTTGTTTCAAAAACTTGCCACGTTACCGGAGTTTTCGGGTAAGGGTGTAGGGGGCTTTTGTCTTCGTGAGATAGAGTCATTAGCAAAGGCTGAAAATTGTAAGGAAGTCATTTGTGAGGTTTATGACAAAAGTGAACACGCAAAGACATTTTATAAAAACAAGGGTTACTCAGTTTATGGGTCAACCGAAACAATAAAATACACAGAACTTAAATTGAGAAAAGAGCTTTGATGGTAAAATGAAAAAAATATTGATTGTTGGAGCGGGTTTTTTACAGGATTTTGTTATTTGTAAAGCAAAATCCATGGGATATGAAACATTGTCGGTAGATGCTAATCCGAATGCACTGGGATTCAGATATGCGGATAAGCATGCAGTTATTGATATTGTGGATGAAAAAGCTTGTCTGGAATATGCAAAATCAGAAAAAATAGATGGTGTTTTAACGGCGGCAACTGATTTTGGTGTTTTAACAGCATCATACATAGCCCAGGAGATGAATTTGCCCGGATTGAAATATGATGTTGCTAAGTTGATAAAAAACAAATATCATGTCCGCAAATGTTTATATGAAAGCCACGTGGACGATACCGAGCAGGCGTATGAAGTTAGTCAGGATACAGATTTAGATGAAGTTTGTAGAAAAATACAATTTCCTGTTATGGTCAAGCCATGCGATGGTTCCGGAAGCAGAGGAGCAAGCAGGGTGGATAACATTGAGGAGTTTGCTGATGCGTGCAAATTGGCATTGGATTCGTCTCTTTCCCGTCGTGCTACAGTGGAAACTTTTATAATCGGCAGAGAATACGGTGCAGAAACCATTGTTGCAAATGGCGAGGTTCACGTTCTCAGCATTATGCGTAAATGGATGACAGAGCCACCTTATTATGCAGAGCTTGGTCACGCTATTCCAACTGATTTACCTGCTGAAACAGAAAAACGTGCGGTGCAATGTGTTCGTGATGCAATTAAAGCTTTGGGAATCAATTTCGGTTCTGTAAATATGGATATGCTTATCACGGCTGAAGGTAAAGTTCACATTATCGATATAGGTGCAAGAATGGGTGGCAATATGATTGGTCCTTGCGTGATTCCTTATGGCACTGGTATCGACTATATGGAAAATATGATTCGCAATGCGGTTGGTGATGAAACAGATTTCACACCAAAGGCACATGGTGCAGTTGCAACACGTCTGATTACTTTTGATGGTGGAGTTATCAAGCAACTTCCGGATATGGCTGCTCTTGAAAAAGAATATGGTGTGGAAATTTATCACCATATGAAAGTTGGTCAAGAGGTCAGTGAATATCACACGAATCACGATGGTTGTGGTTATATTATCGCCAAAGCAGATAAAGTTGAAGAGGCAATTGATATTGCTGAAAAGGTTCTTGACATTATCAGAAAATCTGTGTTTTAACACGAAAGGGTGAAGTTGATAAATGGAACAGATAAAAGAGATTAACGTAGAAACAGAAGCAGAAAAGCTTTATAAGTCAGGTGTTCATAAAAAAGGCTATAAAGGCGTATATCAATTAGTCCTGAAAAGAATAGTTGATATTCTCATCTGTCTGGTAGCTCTTCCTTTTGTTTTGTTGGTTGCTATTCCGATAGCTATTGCAATAAAGATTGAAGATGGTGGCCCTGTTTTTTATAAATCACGCAGAATCGGTAAGGGCTTTAAAGAGTTTGATATGCTGAAATTCCGTTCCATGAAAGTGAACGCACCTGATTTAAGAAACGAGGATGGTAGCACATTCAACTCAAAGGACGACAGCCGTGTTACTCGTATAGGGCACATTATCCGTGAAACAAGTCTTGATGAACTTCCCCAATTTTTCAATGTGTTTATGGGTCAGATGAGTCTGGTTGGACCCAGAGCCGGTGATGTGGAAGCAAAAGATACTTACGAAGATGACGAAAAAGATAAATTGCTTATCCGTCCCGGAATTACCGGATATGTGCAGGCGTATTACCGCAATAATCTTGGTGTCAGAGAAAAAAGATTGTACGACGCCTGGTATGCACACAATGTATCAGCAATTCTTGATATAAAAATCATATTCAAAACCATAGCTACTGTTTTGAAAAGAGAAAATGTTTACACAAACGAGGAAGTTGATGCAAATTAAAGTTTTGTAATAAAGGCGGTTATTATGAGAATTTTAAGATTACCGGCATATTTTTATCCGGAGCAAATGTCAAGTGCTCATTTGCAAAACGATCTGATGGAGGGGTTGGCTGCAGCCGGTCATACTTTTGTGGTGTATACCCCCACGCCAACAAGAGGTATTGATGATGTTACCTACCAAAAATTCAAAAAAATAAAGTATGAAGAACTGTTAGATGGTAAAGTGGAAATTCACAGATTTTCTTTTTTTCGAGAAAAAAGAAATCCGTTGCTCAGAGCAATTAGGTATGTGATTGGCGGTTTAATGCAATATTTTAAGGCAACTAAAGCCAAAGATATTGATATTATTTACACAACCAGTACGCCGCCCATTCAGTGTCTTATGTGTAAAAGGTTGCAAAAAAAACTTGAAAGAAAATGCAACAAACATATTCCGATTGTCTATAATTTGCAAGATATATTCCCTGATTCCCTTGTAACAACGGGGTTTGCCAGTGAAGAATCCGTCATTTTTAAGATAGGAAGAGTAATAGAAAATAAAACATATGCCTGTACAAAAAAAATTATTGTTATAAGCCAAAGCTTCAAAAAAAATATAATGGCAAAAGGGGTACCGGAAGAAAAAATAGAGGTTATTTCAAACTGGATAGATATTGACGCGGTTCAGCCTGTAAAGAAAGAAAATAATCCTATTTTTGAAGAGTTTGGTTTGAGTCGCGAGAAATTTACAGTTGTATATGCCGGTAACTTTGGTGCTGCACAAGGTGCAGATGTTGTTCTCAGAGCAGCTGAAATCCTTAAAAATGATTCCTCCATCCAGTTTGCTGTTTTTGGTGGTGGAGCGGAATTTGAAAGTGCAAAGGCTTTTGTAAAAGAAAAATCACTCTCCAATGTTATGATAACAAGTCTTTTGCCCATTGAAAGAGTGTCGGAGGTTTATAGTCTTGGAGATGTAGCACTTATCACTTGCAAAAAAGGTGTTGGTGAAAGTGGTATGCCAAGTAAAACATGGAGTATAATGGCTTGCAATACCCGAATAATTGCAGCTTTTGACACTGATAGCGAATTAGCATCGGTGTTAAGATGTTCGGGTGCAGGTGAATGTGTAGAGCCTGAAAATCCTGTTCTTTTAGCAAAAAAGATAAAAAAAATAAGCGAATTAAGTAATTCAAAAGAGCTTAATTCCCGTGAGTATGTCATAAAGAATGCTTCAAAAAATATCTGTGTAAAAAAATATATTGATATTTTTGAAAAATGCAAGTGAAACAAAAAAATTCAAAAGAAGGTTGTTTTGAATAATGATTAAAGATATTGTGGGTTTTATAAAAAAACATATGAAAGGGCTTATTGTTATAAGTGACCTTGTTTCAGTATGTATAGCTTTCGGTTTTGCTACGTATTTAAAATTCGATGCCCCGGTATATTTCCCTAAGTGGTTTAACGACAATGTGTATTTGATAATTCTTGCAGATGTAGTGATTACTGCTATTTGCTTTTTGGTCTTTAAAATATATAACAGAATGTGGCAATATTTTGTTGCAAAGGATTATGCTACATTGGTAATGGCGTTTTCTTTATCAAAGATATTATTACTTATTCCGTTTGTGTATATCTGGTGGGAATATACTCGCTCATTCCTTACCTTTGCAGCACTTTATTCTGTTTTAGTGCTTGTTTTGTTTATAGCTGTAAGAGGTGCGATTTTCTTTGGCTACAATCTTTGGCGCACTAAAATTCTTGCTCCAAAAAATAAAGAAGGCGGCAGAAGAAAACGAATAATGATAATTGGCGCGGGTAGTGCTGCAATCAGACTTATCAACGAGCTGAGAGGTGTAAATAACATCAATCGTTATCAGGTAGTTGCTCTTATTGATGATAACAAACGCAAGCAAGGCGAATACCTTAACGGTGTTAAGGTTTATGGCGGAAGACAGGAAATTGTAAAAACTGCCAATGATCTTGATGTTGATGAGATTTTTATTGCGGTTCCTTCGATCAGCGAAAAAAGTAAAAAAGAAATTCTTGAACTTTGCAATAAAACAGGTTGTAAATTAAAAACTTTACCCAAAATCACTGCTGTTGAGTCAGTTCCAAGTATTAAATCACAGCTTCGTAAGGTTGATTATACAGACTTGCTTGGAAGAGAACAGATAAAACCTGATCTGACAAAAGTTTTCAATCTTCTTAGAAATCATACAGTACTTGTTACCGGTGGTGGCGGTTCAATTGGTAGTGAACTTGTTCGACAGGTTGCAAAAAGCGGTGTTGCAAAAAGAATTATCATTTTTGATATTGCAGAAAATGGTGCTTATGAAATTCAGCAAGAAATAAGAAGAAAATATCCCGATGTGGATTTAAGAGTTCTTATTGGTTCTATTCGCGATGAGAAAAGGCTTTGTGAAATTTTTGAAGAATATAAACCAAGCTTTGTATATCACGCAGCAGCACATAAGCATGTTCCTCTTATGGAGGACAGCCCTAAGGAAGCTGTTAAAAATAATGTTTTCGGCACATATAACCTTGCAAAGACTGCAGATAAATACGGCGTAAAGCGTTTTGTTATGATTTCCACGGATAAGGCAGTTAACCCGACAAACGTAATGGGTGCAACAAAGCGTATTTGCGAAATGATTGTTCAATCCTTTAACAAGATTTCTGAAACAGATTTTGTTGCTGTTCGTTTTGGTAATGTTTTGGGCTCAAATGGTAGTGTAATCCCTCTTTTCAAAGAGCAGATTGAAAATGGTGGACCTGTTACCGTTACTCATCCTGACATTATCAGATACTTCATGCTTATTCCTGAGGCAGTTTCTCTTGTGCTTCAGGCTGGTGCTTATGCTAACGGCGGAGAAATATTTATTCTCGATATGGGCTCTCCCGTTAAAATTCGCGAATTAGCAGAAAACCTTATCAGACTTTCAGGCCATATTCCCGGAGAGGATATTGAAATAAAATATACAGGTCTTCGTGATGGTGAAAAACTCTACGAAGAGCTTCTTATAAGCGAAGAGGGCATCCAGAAAACCCAGAATGACCTTATCTATGTTGCAAGACCAATGGAATTTGATTCTGAAAATTTATTCAAAAAAATAAGCTATATGAGAGAAATAATGGAAGGTGCTACTTCACGTCAGATTGTTGATGTGGTGAAAGAGCTTGTCCCGACATTCAAACCTCAGAATGAAGCATATAAAGATACTTCTACTGAATCAGATTCAGTAGAACAAAAAAACGGAGATGAAATACGTGTATAATATTCCCTTTTCCCCCCCGGATATGACTGATAGCGAAGCTTTTGGTGCGGCGGAGGCAATAAAATCCGGTTGGATTACAACAGGTCCTAAGGTAAAAGAGTTCGAGAGAAAAATTGCTGCGTACTGTAACACATCCAAGGCGGTTTGCCTTAATTCTGCAACTGCAGCTATGGAAATGACCCTGCGCGTTTTGGGTATAGGACCCGGTGATGAGGTTATTACATGTGCCTATACATATACTGCATCAGCCAGTGTTATTCATCACGTAGGCGCAAAAATAGTTTTGGTTGATACTTATCCTGAAAGCTTTGATATGGATTTGGAAGCTTTAGAAAAAGCTATTACACCAAAAACCAAAGCAATTATTTCAGTTGATTTAGCCGGTGTTGTTTGTGACTATGATAAGATTTTTGAAATAGCACAATGCAAAGCAGAAATTTTTGAACCTGCAAACGATATCCAGAAGGCTATGGGAAGAATTGCAATTATTGCAGATGCGGCTCACGCTTTTGGTGCACAAAAAGATGGAAAAATGTGTGGCGAGATTGCAGACTTTACTTCCTTTAGCTTCCATGCGGTTAAAAATCTCACTACTGCCGAAGGCGGTGCTATAGTGTGGAAGGATATTGACGGAATTGATAATGATGAAGTGTATCACCAGTATCAACTTCTTTCCCTTCATGGTCAATCTAAGGATGCTCTTGCCAAAACACAGTTGGGAGCATGGGAATATGATATAAAAATGCTTGCATACAAGTGCAATATGACAGATATTATGGCAGGAATTGGTCTTGCTCAGTTTGAAAGATATCCCGAAATGCTCACAAGACGTCAGGATATTATTGCAAAATATGATGAAGCTCTTCATAAATTGGGTGTAAAAACACTTGTTCATAAGAGTGAAAATCATATTTCAAGCGGCCATTTGTACCTTACAAGAGTACCGGGTGCAAGCTTTGAAAAACGTAACGAAATTATTATAAAAATGGCAGAAAAGGGTATAGCTTGTAACGTTCACTATAAGCCCTTGCCAATGATGACTGCATATAAGGATTTAGGGTTTGATATTAAAGATTATCCCAATGCCTATAAGCAGTTCGAAAATGAAATTACC
>JAZNHK010000207.1:0-24088 GCA_045576915.1 Acutalibacteraceae bacterium | reverse complement strand
CATTAAAGCCACCAAAAACATCCTCATCTATACTTATTACACTATCCGGGATAATGACATCGGTAACGGATGAACCCCACGAAGTAGTAACATACTTAGTACCCGCTTTTATTTCACAAATAGTGTCAATTTCACTAAAAGCAATCAAATGGTTATTGATATATAAACCACCATTCTCCCATTTACTACTATCTTCATAGTAAGCTGTGGAAGAAAAAGCAAATTGACCTATGTCTATCACAGTATCAGGAAGTTCTATTGATGTAAGGCTGAAACAATTTCGGAAAGCAGAATCACCTATACTTGTTACACTATCAGGGATTTTAATTGATTTGAGGCTTGTGCAACCGCTGAATGAATCTTTGCCTATACTTGTTACACTATCAGGGATTGTGATGGATGTAAGGATTGTACATTCCAAAAAAGCATAATCACCTATAGTTGTCACTGTATCAGGTATTACTAAATCAGTAACCAAAGCATCATTCAAGTACAAACTCCCCGAGTTATTTAATGGTGACGAATTTTCATCAAAATAACTAATATTACACCATGCATCTATATCGGTAATTTTTACTTTTACACTCTTACAGCCCGAAAATGCATTTTCACCTATACTTGTGACACTGTTGCCGATTGTTATAGATTCAAGCGATTCACAATTTTCAAAGGCGTAAGCACCAATATCTGTTACCCCATCACCAATTACCACAGAACTCAGAACAGGACAAGAAGAAAAAGTATAATCGCACAATTTTGTTATACTGTCAGGAATCGTAACAGATACCAACCCACTGTTGGAAAACGCATTTTCACCTATACTTGTTACACTGTCGGGAATCGTAATAGATGACAAACAACAATCGGAGAAGGCATTTTCACCTATACTTGTTACACTGTCAGGAATCGTAACAGATGACGAACGGCAACCGAAGAAGGCATAATCACCTATATCTGTGACACTATCAGGAATCACATACTCAGAAACCTCCTTGCCTTGCGGATATTGAATCAATTTTGTTTTATCTTTATTGAACAACACACCATCAACAGAAGAATAACACAGATTGCCTTCATCTACCCATATTTCTGTAAGGTCTCCACATCGCTCAAAAGCAGTTTGACTTATCTCAATAACGCTTGATGGGATAACAACGGAGGTGCAAAAACAGTTAAACGCATAATCTTTTATATGTGTTACACTATCAGGTAAAATTATGGAATTATAGCTATCACAATTTTCGAAGGCAGCACACTCAATAATTGTTACAGGCAAACCATTATATGTATCCGGAACAAAAATTTCGCAGTCATCATAGAAATCACAATCAATGAGAGAATACGAAAGCTTATCACTGTTTAACTTAAATTCAAAAGAATACTCACCTTCAGCTTTTGCCTCAACCGCAAAAAGCCCACTGAAATCAACCTCACTAAATCCAACATATACGGAGCTGAAAATAATTGTTATTGCAAGAAGAACAGATAAACTGCTTTTTAATGCTTTTTTCATATAAATCCCCCATAAAACAAAATCTGTGTAACAATTTACTAAAAACCAATCATATTTTAGTCCTAATGGATTTTTTTGGCAATATATTGGTATATTTATATATAAAGCAACAAAAGAGGTGGTGCAACTATCTTAAACCCCATCATCTTTACATATCCATATTATTACAAAAACAGGGAACAAAAAACAGGAAACAAAACCGGAGGACGGTTCTAAAGTCGCTCCCCTGTCCATAGTTCTTCATAAAAAAATAACCCGAGTTAATAAACTCGGGTTAAAACAATTTATTTAATTATTTCTTAAAAAGGCCAAGGATATCAACGATATCGCCATCTTCGTCATCATCTGCGGAAGCTGCTTCAACTGATGCTGCTGCACCGGATTTGTTTGCAAAGCCATTTGCATCTGTGCCAAAGCCTGTTGCAATAACTGTAACAATCATTTCATCCTCAAGCTTTTCATCAAATGCAACACCGAAGATAATGTTTGCATCAGCGTCTGCAGCATCTGAAATAATGCTTGCAGCAACGTCAACGTCATCAAGAGTAATATCAGCGGAAGAAGTGATACTGATAATTACACCCTTTGCACCCTGAATTGTTGTTTCAAGAAGAGGGCTGGAAACTGCTGCATTTGCTGCGATTTCTGCCTTTTCCTTACCTGTTGCACGACCAACGCCCATGTGTGCGTGACCTGCATCCTTCATAACTGCAGTAACGTCTGCAAAGTCAAGGTTAATAAGACCGGGAACTTTTATAAGCTCGGAAATGCTCTTAACACCCTGGCGAAGAACATCATCTGCTACATCGAAAGCGTTAGCAAATGTGATTTTCTGGTCAGAAACGAGTTTGAGTCTTTCGTTGGGGATAACGATAAGGCTATCTACATGCTGAGCGAGTTCTGCAATACCTGCTTCTGCCTGCTGCATTCTTCTTTTACCTTCAAAAGCGAAGGGCTTTGTAACGATACCAACTGTGAGAATACCGTTGCTTTTTGCAATTTCTGCAATAGCGGGAGCTGCACCTGTACCTGTGCCACCGCCCATACCAGCGGTAATGAATACCATATTTGCACCGTTAAGAGCGTCAACAATAGCATCTCTGCTTTCTTCTGCTGCTTTGAGACCCATTTCAGGACGAGCACCTGCACCACGGCCACCGGTTACCTTTTCACCGATCTGGATTTTGTGAGTTGCTTTTGAGAATGTAAGCACCTGTTTATCTGTGTTGATAGCAATAAATTCAACGCCCTGAACGCCTGAGCTTACCATACGATTGATTGCGTTTCCGCCGCCACCGCCGACACCGATAACTTTTATCTGAGTAACGTCTTCAAAATCATTTGCAATTTCAAAGTTCATTTTTTCTTCCTCCTATTTTATACGATACGTATGTCTGCATACGTATAACTATTATACATCTTATAAATATTAACACACAATTTGTTCAATAGCAAGTTATTTTGAAAATTTTTTATTTTTTTTGTTGTTTTTTACCATTTTCTTTTTTCGTTGTTTCCTCTGCACCTGATTTAAAATAAACATAAGGTTCAGTTTTCAAATCAAGTGTACCCTGAGAATAGGCATTTATTTCGTTTTCCTTTTCCAAGGCTGCAACGCCTCTTGCAAGCTTTGTTTCGATATTTGTAAGACTGCCCACCTCAAAAGTGATGCGGTCATCATATCTTATTTTTATATCATTGACATTTTCAAGATTAATTTCTGTAAGAAGTCCCAAACCGGATTTTTCTATAGCTGTAAAAAGCTCAATAAGTGCTTTTGTTTTCTTCTTATCAGTTAAAACTGCCTGCTCCCCTTCTTTACATTCTTTCAATTTAACGCCAGTAATAACTGCAACATTCTCTTTGAGAATGGATGCATTTTTATCGAGAATTTTACCCGTTGAATCAAGCAAAACAAAACCATCTTTTGCGGTTATTGCACCAACTTCTTTTGTTGCTTCAACGTTTATTATCAATGTATCGGGCAATTTCTTTTCAAGGGTTACACCTTTTATATAAGGAAGCTCCTTGGAAAGCAGCTCCGAAACTTTTTCCTGATTTACTCTGAAAAGATTTGTGCCGATTTCCACACCACATTTTTCAGCGACCATTTTATCAGAATAGATATTTTCGCCGTTAACGGAAATTGTATTTATTTTGAAAAACAAAGAAAACACAACAACTATACCAATGCACAACACAACCGCACCAAGTAATATAGTAAAAATATGCTTCTGAAAATTTCTTCTGCGGTCTCTTTTCTTTTTATCAATCGAACGCACTTCATCATTGGAAAGATGCGTATTCCCATTTTTTTTAGGCGGTTTGATAACCGTTTTTCTTCGTGATTTCTTTTTACGGTTCCTGTTATCCATTTTATTTTACCTTTCTTTTTACATCTGCATTGAGCATACAAAGGTTATTTTCAAAAGATTCGTAACCTCTGTCTATAAATTTTATGTTATGCACGGCGGTTTCACCCTGAGCACAAAGCCCTGCCAGCACAAGTGCTGCACCGCCACGTAAATCCGGTGAAAGAACCTCTGCTCCGTACAGACGTTCAACTCCGTCAACAACAGCAACTCTGCCTTCCATACGTATTTTTGCACCCATCCTCACAAGCTCAGGAATATGCTTGAAACGACTTTCAAAAATATTCTCTACAATAACACTAGTGCCCTTTGCCACACAAACAAGGCTGGTAAAGGGTGCTTGTGCATCCGTAGGAAAGCCCGGATACGGCTGAGTTATGATTTTATCAATTCTGTCTAATCTTCTGGGAGCTCTTAATCGTATTTCACGGCAACGGATGTTAATATTACACCCGGATTCTTCTAAAAGTGGCAAAATCGCACTCAGGTGAACAGGATTTGTGTTCTCAAGAGTTATATCACCACCGGTAAGTGCACCGGCTATCAAATATGTAGCACAAGCGATTCTGTCACATATAACAGAATATTCACAAGGATACAGACGTTCTTTACCATTTATGGTTATAACGCTTTCCCCTGCACCCTTAATATCGCCACCGCATTTATTAAGAAAATCGCAAAGGTCAATTATTTCAGGCTCCCTTGCAGCATTGACAATGGTTGTTGTACCCTTGGCGGTAACTGCGGCTAACACCGCATTTTCTGTTGCACCAACGCTGGGAAATGAAAAAGTTATCTTTTTGCCTTTAAGTCCGTCGGATGCAGTGCATATCAACTTACCATAGCTTTCCTCAATCTGCACACCCAACTGCTTCATTGCATAAAGATGCAAATCAATGGGTCTTAAGCCTATTTCACACCCACCGGGTGTTGAAATAACAGCAGAATTCATTCTGCCCATTATTGCACCTAAAAATATTACTGAAGAACGCATTTCCCGCATCAGCTTCTCGGGAATTTCCGAGGAAGAAAGCTGTGTGCTGTCAACAATTATGCTATTGCCCTCACGCAGCACCTGACACCCAAGACTTTTAAGTATATTTACTGTTCCTTCGGTATCTGACAAACGGGGGCAATTATGTATAACAGACTTACCTTCGGCGAGAACAGTTGCCGCAAGTATGGGTAAAACGCTGTTTTTCGACCCTTGAACACGAAGGCTGCCGCTAAGACGTCTGCCACCGTTTATTACCAAAGCAGACATAGTGTCGCTCCTTTCGGATAATTTATGGGAATACCCTACGACACATAATATGCTTTTTTTGTGTTTTGGTTAATTATTTTTTATAAGACCTACAACAATATCACAAATTCTTTGTGTTGCATCAGTAACAGCCATTTTACGGGCATTGTCACCGATTTCTTTGAGAAGCGCTTTATCTGAAAGAAGTCTGTCCATTTCCTCACCCAGACGTTTACCGTCAAGGTCTTTTTCCTCAATAATTACTGCAGCATTGTTGTTAACAAGTGCCATAGCATTATGGAACTGATGATTTTCTGTAACATTTGGTGACGGAACAAGAATTGAAGGCTTACCGAGTGCCTCAAACTCTGAAAGTGATGATGCTCCCGCACGGCAAATAACAAGGTCAGCCGCAGAAAGGCATCTATCCATATCATTTATATATGTACGAACATCAATATTCTCTTCTTTATCAGGATCAACGCCTTTTTCACGCATTTTATCGGGAACCCAAAGACCATACTGACCTGTAGATATAATGTAATTATATTTAGATTTTCTTCCATCGGCAACTGCATCTATAACAGCTTCATTTATCGCCCTTGCACCCAAAGAGCCACCCATGCAGAGAACAAGGGGTCTCCGGTCAAAGCCCAACTCCATTCTTGAAGCATCGCCATCTGCAATAAGAAGCTCGCCTCTTACAGGAAGACCTGTGATAACGGGTTCATTTTTGCAGTTAAGATGTTTCTTTGCAGCTTCTACAGTAAGCATAACTGCATCAACCTTTTCCGCAAGTGCTTTGTTTGTAACACCGGGATAAGCATTCTGCTCGTGAATGGCTGTGGGAATGCCCATCTTTGCTGCCATACGAATAACCGGCCCGCTGACATATCCGCCAAAGCCTACTGCAACGTCAGGCTTAAACTCGTCAATTATTTTCTTAACTGCACCCGAGCTTTTTAAAAGACGGGTAACTGTTTTTATATTTGCTTTTATATCTGCTGGTGAAAATCCTCTTTTAAAACCGGAAATTTCGATAGTTTTTAAAGGGAAACCCGCCGCAGGAACAATTGTTGCTTCAATTCTGTCTGCAGTACCTACAAAACAGATTTCTGCATCAGGATATTGTTTTCTTATTTCACCTGCCACTGCAAGTGCAGGATTTACGTGACCGCCTGTGCCACCTGCTGCTATTAAAACTTTCATATACGTTACACCTTCTGTTTTTTACTTTTGCCGAACGAGTAAAGACGGGGCAAATCTGCCTGCCTTGAAACGCTTAAAAGGAAGCCCATTTCACCGAGGTTTACAAGGGTTGATGAACCGCCATAACTGAAGAATGGCAAACTGATACCCGTGTTGGGAAGCGTATCTGTGACAACTGCCACATTGAGAGCAACCTGCAAACCAACCTGCATCATAATACCAATAGCAAGTAAAGCCCCGAAACGGTCTCTTGCTCTCATACCGATATATACGCCTCTTAAAATAAGAGCTGCAAAAAGTGCAAGAACTATAAAGCAGCCGACAAAGCCAAGCTCTTCACCGATTATCGAGAAAATAAAGTCCGTATGAGATTCTGCAACGTAGAAATATTTTTGTTTTGAATTTCCGAGACCTGAACCAAAAAATCCGCCTGAACCGAGAGCAAACAACGAATGGTTAGTCTGCCAACGTTTGTCCCTGTCTGTAAGGTCCTTTACAAGCCATGATTCAATACGATCTGCCATATAATCCTTGAGAACAGGGATTTTATTATAGTATTTTATAACAATTATAAGAAGAATTATTGCAATAATTCCACCAATAACAAACCACCTTGCTCTACCCTCGCCCATCCAGAGCATTGCAATACCGAAAAGGAGAATCAGAATAGCACCTGAAAGGTGGCTACCTGCGAGAACAAAAACAGCGGTTAAGCCAATAAAAAACGCGTAGAAGAAAAGTGTTACAGTTGCTTCTGTAAAAACAATTTTACCATTGGATATTTTAGCAAGTGCCACTGCCCAACCCACTTTAGAAGGACGGGTGCTTACCATTTTTTTATGGTTTTTATCAAGTCCGGTTGCACAGAAAAGAACAACCGCAAACTTTGCAATTTCCGACGGCTGAATATCAAAGGGACCAAGGTCCAGCCAACGGTTAATTTCATCACCTTTGATTTTACCTATAATAATTGTAAGAAGAACAAGACACCAAGAGCCAACCAATGCTATATTGGCAAAATATCTAAGCTTTTTATAATCAATACGGGAAAAAAGAAACATAAAAAACAAGCCTGCTCCCATAAAGATAATCTCTTTTATAAAGTATTCCAGACTTGTGTCACCTTTAGTTTCATAATAGGAGAAGGCATAGCTGGAAGATAGAAGCATTACAAGTCCAAACGCCATTAACCCCAACATTATGATAAAAAAAGGTATATCCATTCCGTTTTTAACAAACAAACCGGAAAGCAATTTATTCTTTTGCTTCATAGCCATCTCCTTAAACTTTGTATTTTTTATTATTTATTTCAGATTGCCGAAATAAACGAGAAGTATTGCAACAATACCACCTAAAAGGTTTACTGCTGAAAAGATTTTTACAATTTTTACTTCTTTCCAACCGCACATTTCAAAGTGGTGGTGAATTGGTGCCATTTTGAAAATTCTTTTACCGTGTGTAAGCTTGAAATAACCAATTTGAATAATATCCGAACCAAATTCTGCTACATAAATAATACCGATAGGTAAAATGAGGATGGGACAATCTATTGCATAAGCAAGAGCGATTATCATACCCCCAAGGAACATTGAACCAAAGTCACCCATCATAACCTTTGCAGGATGCCAGTTCCAGATAAGGTAACCAACAAGACCACCTGCAAGAGCGGCTGCAAGAAGGCTTACGCCCAAGCAGTTACGAAGAGCACCAACAACAATAAAACTGATTGCAGCAGTAACGGTTACAGAACCGCAAAGTCCATCAATACCATCTGTGAAGTTAACTGCATTGGTTGTGCAATAAATTGCTGCAATGCCGATTACCCAGAAGAAGATTTTTGTTTCTACCATACCAACAAAAGGAATAAACATACTTCCTGTGGGGTCGTTGATATAAAGAGTAAGAAGATAGCCGAGCATAAGAACAATCTGAAGAACTGATTTCTGCTTGATTGTAAGACCTTCGTTGCGTTTTTTTACAACTTTAATATAGTCATCTATAAAACCGATGAAAGCAAATCCGAGAGCCATTATCAACCCGCCCCAGACTTTGATATTCATTGATTTTGAAATAATTTCATTGGTTCCGATAATATCGCCACCAAGAATTTTATCAATAAGAACAACTACACTAAAAGCAACAACAGTACCGATTATAAAGAGGACGCCACCCATTGTTGGTGTACCCTGCTTATTCTTGTGCCATTTGGGTCCGATATCAAGAATAGTCTGCCCGAATTTAAGCTTATGTAAGAAAGGAATTACTACATAGCCCAAAGCAAAGCTGATTGTGAAAGCGACAACTGCCGCAATTATACAAGCGATTACAATATTCATACTTCCCACTCCTTATAAAGAGATGTAAAAATTTCTTCCATTTTCATTCCACGGCTACCTTTGAAAAGAACGGTATCCCCTTCTTTAAGGTTATCGCGTAAATAGTCCGTTAACTCCATTTTATCCATAAATGCTTTTGCAAAGCCACCACTTTTAATAAAGCTATCTGCTATATCCTGTGCAGCCTCACCAAAGGTAAGCACCATATTACATTCTGTTTCAAAAGCTTTCTCACCAACTCTTCTGTGAGCTTCCTTGGTAAAATCACCCAGCTCCAGCATATCACCAAGCACTGCGATACTTCGTTTCAATCGGAGACCTTTAAGAGTTTCCAAGGATGCACACATACTGTCAAGGTTAGCGTTATAGCAGTCCTCTATGAAAATCATACTCTTTACAGATGTAATTTTCTGCCGCATACCCTCGGGAACAAAGTTACGAAGACCTTTTACACATTCCTCAAGAGTCATACCAAGAAGAAGTCCGACTGCGATTGCACATAAGCCGTTATATACATTGTGAATACCTTGTGTCGGAACAAATGCGTGTGCTTTCTGTCCTTTATAAGAAACAGTAAAGCCACTGCCAAAATGTGTAGGGTCAATGTTATCTGCAACAACATCCCCGCCATCAAGACCAAAGCGAATCAGTTTATAATCTTCAGCAGAAATCTTGCTGAGCATATCACTATCACCATTTATAACAAGCGGTGAACCCTTTTGCATACCATCAAGAATTTCGGATTTTGCTTTTAATATGCCGTTTCTTGAGCCGAGATTCTCAATATGTGCTGTGCCAACATTGGTAATAACGCCAATGTCAGGTCTTACAGTTTTTGAAAGAACAGAAATTTCGCCGAAGTGGTTCATCCCCATTTCAATAACCGCCGCTTCGTGAGCTTTATCCAAACAAAATAACGTTTTTGGAACACCAATCTCATTGTTAAGGTTACCCTCTGTTCTGAGTGTATTGAACTTTTCACTTAAAACCGCATAAATCATACCCTTTGTGGTGGTTTTGCCTACGCTACCCGTAAGAGCAACAAAGGGAATATCAAAGCAATCTCTATACCCTGCGGCAATATTCAGAAGAGCTTCACCTGTATCTGCCACAAGAATAACACGTTCATCATCGCCATTATAACGAGAGCAGACAACCGCTTTTACGCCTTTTGAAAGAACATCTTCAACAAAATCATTGGCATCAAAGCGTTCACCCTTAAGGGCAATAAAAAGAGTCTGTGAATCAATATCTCTGCTATCTGTTGAAATTCTGTCTATATAACCTTCAAGCTCAGTAGCAACACCGCACCATTTTGCTATATCTTTAATTAAAATTCTTTCCATTAAAAACCACCTTCAAGAATTTTTGCTACAACCTCACGCTCGTCATAATGAACGCGTTCTTTTCCAAGAATCTGATAAGTTTCGTGACCTTTACCGGCAAGAAGAATTGTGTCACCTTTTTTTGCAATTGAAAGAGCTTTCTTAATTGCTTCGGTTCTGTTTGTAATAACTATTATTTCTTTATCCTTAACCTCGATACCCGCAAGAATATCTTTTATGATATTTTCAGGCTTTTCTGTTCGAGGGTTATCGCTTGTAACCACAACAATATCGGAGCATTCAGTGGCTATTTTACCCATTTTAGGACGTTTTGACTTATCTCTGTCACCACCGCAACCGAAAAGGGTTATAACTCTGCCCTTTGTAAAGCCACGTACAGCGTTAATTGCCTTTTGAAGTCCATCGGGACTATGTGCATAGTCTATTATAACACTATACTCTGTGTTTGTCTTTAAAACTTCAACTCTTCCGCTTACACTTTTTGCATCATAGGCTGATTTTATTACATCATCCAAGGCGAAACCGAGCTCATTGACAATTGCAATTGCGGTAAGAGAATTGTAAACAGAAAAATTACCAGGAATATGGAAAACAACTTTTTCACCATTAAGCTCATATTCAACTCTGTCGGAGAAAAACTGAACATTTTCTGCTTTAAAATCAGATTTTTCGTTAATAGAAAAGTCTGTTGTTTTTATATTTATACCCTCTCGCATATATGCAGATACTTCATCATCATTATTAAAAATTGCTTTATCACAATTATAGAAAAGCGTTTTTTTGCATTTTTTATATTCTTCAAGAGTTCCGTGGTAATCAAGGTGGTCCTGACTGAGATTTGTAAATGCACCAACTGCAAAACGAATACCTGCAAGACGCATCTGATGGAAGGCTTGTGAAGAAGTTTCCATAACACAGTATTCTATACCCTCGTCAACCATCATTTTGAAAAGTCCGTGCATATCATAGGGGTCGGGAGTTGTCAACACCGTGTGAAAATCCTTATCCCCAACCATATTTTTTACTGTACCTATAAGACCGCTTGGTATACCAAGACCTTTGAGAATATCTTTTACAACAAAAGCAGTTGTCGTTTTGCCGTTTGTGCCTGTTATACCGATAATTTTAAGTTTATCGGAGCTTCTGTCAAAAAAGTTTCTGCACATAATTGCATAGGCTTCACGAGAGTTTTCAACAATAATCTGCTCTTTAAGACCCAAATCTCTTGTTACGATTACCGCTTTGGCACCCTGATTTAAAACTTCCTCTGCTACAGAATGGCCATCGAAACGGGCACCTACGACACAAACGAAAGCACACCCATCTTTAATATTGCCATTTTTATCCGTAACATCAGTAATTTCTCTGTCCTCATAGGAATTGAGAACCTTAACATCTTCTAAAAGTTTTGAAAGGAGCATATTTTAAACCTCCGATTTATTAAGCTGCCAGCCGCCAGCTTTTTTGTTCAGGCAAATCAATCATCTTGCACACCACTTGTGGTCTTGAAATATACGGTAATTGTTGAACCGAGTTCGGCTTTTGTGCCTTTTTCTACACTCTGGCGATAGGAAACAACTTCACTATCAAGTGTTGCACCGGAAATCTTTATATTGTAACCGGAATTAACTGCACGTTTATTAGCTTCGCTTATACTCAAGCCTGTAAGGTCCGGCACTGTTGATGTGGTGGCAGTGCTACCTGTTTCGGTGTAAAGGATAACAACACCATCAAGGGGTATGCTCTGGTCCTTTGCAGGATACTGTGAAACAACCTTATCGCCATTACCAACAACTCTTGCGTTGAAATTCTGCCTTGAAAGTGCGTCCTTTGCAGCAGCAACAGTCATACCATTAACATCAGGTGTTGAAGCGTTAAGCTTTGCAAGTTCATCATCAGAATAAACAGGCTCTACGTTCATATATTTAAGCGTCTGCTCTATAACAACACCTGCAACTGGTGCAGCAATAGCACCACCGCCATGATTATAAACCTGGGGTTCATCGATAATGATAAGAACAGCAATCTGAGGGTCATCTGCAGGAGCACAGCCAACAAAGGATGCGATATACTCGCCATCAACAGTAAGTTTTTCGGATGTACCGGTTTTACCTGCAACACGATAACCCGGAATATACGCATTACGACCTGTACCGCCATCAACAACTTCTTCCATCATTGAAAGAACTGCGTTTGCGGTGCTTTCGGATACCACTTGTCTTTTAACTGTGGGAGTTTTTTCATAAACTGTATTGCCTTCATGGTCAATCTGCTTTGCAACCACATAGGGTTCCATAAGCTTACCACCATTTGCAATTGCAGAAACTGCAGTAATCATCTGAATCGCACTAACCTGGAAGGTCTGACCGAATGCACTTGAAGAAAGCTGAGAGATACCCATATCCTCTTTTTTGTGGTAAGTGACACCACCAACGGGACTGGCTTCTGCAGGTAAATCTATTTTTGTGGTTTCGGTAAAACCGAAAGCCTCAAAATATTTGAAAAATTTTTCGGTGCCTAATTTCTGACCGATTGTAATGTAGAACGGGTTACAGGAGTTAACAAGACCTTGTGTAACAGTCTGAACACCGTGACCCTCACGTTTATGACAATGAATTCTGTTATCTGCAACTTGTATTGCACCGGTGCAATTGTAGGTTGAATCAGGTGTTACCACACCTTCTTCAAGACCTGCGGCTGCTGTAAAGACCTTGAAAACCGAACCGGGCTCGTATGTATCACTAACAACCTTATTTCGCCACATCATATAAACTTTTTCGTTATATGCTCGGGCATACTCTTCTTTATCTTTGATTTTTTTGAGTTCTTTTAAAACTGATTTATCAGTAATAACTGCAGGATTATTCAAATCATAATCAGGCATAGTTGCCATTGCAAGAACAGCACCGGTATTAACATCCATAACAATACCATAAGCTGATGTGGCGTCGTTATCTTTAACCGCCTGTGAAAGACCTTTTTCAAGATAATGCTGAACAGTTTTATCAATAGAAAGCACAAGGCTTGTTCCCTGCTCTGCATCGAACTTTGTTTCGTAATTTGTGGACATCAGATTGCTGTGTCCGTCACGAGCAGTAATAATTCTGCCAGGCACACCTGTCAGGGTGTCATTATATTTAAGCTCAATACCAACTCTGCCGTCAGAATCCACATTAGTCATACCAATAACTGTGGAAGCAAAATTGCCATAAGGATAATAACGTTTCGTATCAGGGTCAATAGAAACGATACCATAAAGATTATTTTTGTTTATAAACTCCTGAATTTTCGTTTTAGGATTATATTCAATTTTACCTTTTATTTTAACATAACCATATTTTTTGTTGCCGATTTTATTATAAATATCCTTCCAGCCAAGATCTTCATCCTTAAGAATCTTTGCAAGTCCCTTTGAGATAAGTGTTCGCTGAGATTTGCTTGTTATTTTTGAAGGATTGACATAAACAAGCCATGCAGAAGCACTTTCTGCAAGAACTTCCATATTACTGTCATATATTACACCACGTGATGCAGGGATTGGTGTATCACTAAGCTGACCGGATTCGGCAAGGACTTTATACTCCTCCGCATTAAAAATCTGGAAATATGCAAGACGGAAAAGGTCAACACCAAAGCCTAACACAAGCAATATAATTACGGCTATCATGCATCTGTTTTTCATTTTTTGATTCATTCGTGTCATAATTAAACCCACCCAAAAAAAGCACAAAATGAGAGTCGAGATACTCAACTCCCATAAATACATATTTTTATTTAGAAAATATATGCAAACAGCTGTTTGATTTTCTTTGAAACGTCGCTTTGACCGCCCATTGTTTTGTCGCCGGACACAACTATTTCATCGCCCTCAGACAAGTCGATATAGCTGATTTGATAACTTTCAGCTTTAACCATACCGAGCACGTTTTCTGCATAACTCTCTATTTTATCGGAGGAGATTTTGCTGCTAAGTTCTGCACTGAGTCTTACAGATTCACATTCCTGAATACTGATTTCGTTTTCAAGGTTTGCAATCTGTCTGTCAAGTGCATTGATTCTTGAATTCATTACGAGCAAACCTAAAAAGCTGAGGCAACCTGCAACACCCAGAACAATAAGCTTTTTGATTAAAGGGTTAACCTTTACAGATGCTGCTGTTCTTTCAACAGTCTGACTCATACCATTAACTTCAACAACACGGTCTATTTTATTTTTAACTGCACTCTGAGATTTTTTAGTTTTCTTGGTTGCAGGAGCATTTTTCTGAACCTTCTTGGGCTGCTCAATAACCTGCGGCTCAAACAAAGAAAGGTCATAAGCCGCCGAGCTTCTGTAATCTGCCATATTCATCCTCCTTAATTTTTCACATCTTTATATATTACATTTATAGTTTAACTGCCGTACGTAGCTTTGCACTACGGCTTCTGTTATTTTCGGTAACTTCTTTACCCGTTGCCTTAACGCCAGAAGATTTAACAACAGCCTTGGGAGTTTTTCCACAAACGCAAACAGGAAAATCTTTGGGACAAGAGCAACCTTCTTTGAGTGTTCTGAAATAATCCTTAACAATTCTATCCTCCAACGAGTGGAAAGAGATTATTGCAAGAACGCCATTTTTATTAAGACACTCAAACATATCGGGCAAGGTATTTTCAAGGACAACAAGTTCTGCATTAACCTCAATTCTTATTGCCTGAAAGGTTTTTCGTGCAGGGTGACCATTTCTCCTGAACTTTGCAGGAATAGCATTTGAAACAATCTCTGCAAGTTCAAGGGTTGTTTCAATTCTTTTTTTCTCCCTTGATCTGACTATTGCAGAAGCAACAGAGCTTGCAAATTTTTCTTCGCCGTATCTGCTTATTACATTAAACAATTCTTTTTGAGAATAAGTGTTAACAATATCCTCTGCGGTTGTACCCTGCTGACTCATTCGCATATCGAGCGGTGCATCATAATGAAAAGAGAAACCTCTTTCAGCGGTATCAAGCTGGTGACTGCTGACACCTAAATCTGCGATTATTCCGTCAACGCCATCAACACCAAGTTCACCGAGAATCTTTTTTATTTCAGAAAAGTTACTGTGAACGATGGTTACTCTTTCATCACCCTTAAAGCGATTGGTTACAGTTTCTATCGCATCAGGGTCACGGTCAAAAAGAATCATACGACCATTTTCACCCAGATGCTTCAATACCTCTGCAGAGTGGCCACCGCCACCGGCGGTACAATCAACGTAGATGCCATCAGGCTTTATATTAAGTGCAACAACTGATTCTTCAAGAAGAACCGAAATATGATTAAATTCCATAGCTTTTTAGAAAACAATATTAAGCGACGCAGTTGAAGTAACATCGAGAAGCACTGACTCTCTTGCCCACTCGGAAGGTGACCAGAGCTCAATATGAGTTAAGTTACCAACAACACAAACTTCATTTTCAATACCTGCGATTTCTTTAAGACCGGAATCAAGTGTAAGTCTGCCACCTTTGTCAATTTCACCATACACAACGCTTGAAAGAATCTTTCTTGAAATTCTTCGGGATTCTTCGTCGTGTTTATCGCCTTTGGTAAACTGCTCGTAAAGATTGTTCCAGCCCTCTTTGCTGTACATATACAAGCATCTCGTTCCGTTATCGGGAGCCTTGATAAGATACACCTCAACACCTAATTCCGTACGGAGAGAAGCAGGTACTTTAAAACGATTTTTATCGTCAAGCTTGTGGGTAAACTGACCACAGAACACAGCCCTCTCTCCTTCCAAAAACAGCGTTTTAAGTGATTTTCGCGAGACACTTTGGTCCTAAACGACTCACCTCGTACCACAATTATAGAAAAAAAAGCCTAAAATGTCAATACTTTTCCACAAAAAATGGCGACCCCAAGTCACTTTTTCCGACTCAGAATCACCATATATTTTCATTATTGAATTTTATTTGAAATTGCCCAGTATATCCATAGCTTTTTCTGTAATTCCCAAAGCTACGGAATCAGAAATTTTTCCCTTTTTATAAGACAAAAAAACTGTGGAACAACCCTCTTTTTCCACAAAGGTTATAAGAGATGTTGACCGCATTTTCAACGGCTCTGCCGGAAGCACCTCACAAAAAGAATTAAGATCGGACCAATACGTCTGATTAAGGTTATACGAGCAAAACTCTCCTAACACCTCATTGGCACAACCGTATGTATTTGCAAGTTTTTTTGAATACTTATGCTTGAACAAGCCTGCACAATACATATACTGAGAATCTGCAAAGGCTTCAGACAATCTCATATAAAAGAACTCGTTATAAAACACGCTGAAAGCACTTATAGCTCTTTTATATATTTCAGCGTGAAAATTAACTGCATTATTGTAAAGCGTCTTTGGCATTTTTCTTTTTTTCTTTTTCTCAACCACAAAAAAGCTATTAAATGCCCCCATTTTCATTTGAGTGCCTTGTTCAAAAAAAACTCTGCTATTACTCTGCACATTGAGTTTGCGATATTTTCTTCTTCCACCAAGAGCTGAACAAAGGCTCTCATAAAAAGCAAAAGCAACCAAAGAAGAAACATCCACCTTTTCTCTTTCTGCAAAGGCTTTTAAATCTGTCATCAATTCCGGAGAAACGGTTCTTTCAAGCACACCCACAGAATCTTGTTTTTCAAAATATCTTTTACGTGCATTTCTGTAATCCTGCACATCAAAAACGCTTGTTTTTTTCTGCCAGCCAACCTCCAGTCCTGATGCAAGACGGTCAACAACAACGGAAAAAACATTGGATGGCATTTCACGTGTTTCGGAAATTAAACTGATTTCTGAAGGGTTTACATCAAGGGTTTTCTTTTCATAAAATGCCATAAACTCACCGGCAAGATACATCAAGGAACGAGCATCCGCAACAGCAGTATGACCGCATATACAAAGAGTGTTACCCTCCACAACAGCAAAAGAAAACAGCTTTCCAGAAAAATCGAAGCCCTCCATTTTCTTTTTCCAGATATATTCCATAGCACTATCCTGCGAAACTTCAAGAAAAGCTTGATTTTCATCCAACACAACATAAGCAGTTCCATCGGCTTCAAGTTCAACAGCACCTGATAAGAGCGGTTCTTTTATCCACAGCATTTTTAATGCTTTTTCACATTCAGCGATATCAAAATCAGACTCTGCTTTTCCGCAAAAAGAAACACAGTTATGAAACGAAAACAACCTGTTTCTTGTTAAGCCAAGTTTTATTTTTTCACTCATCATTGTTCCCCACTTTCGGAGCAACGGGTTATTTTTTCAATAAGTGCTTGTTTTATCCCCCATAACTTGCCTGAAAAATCAACATAATATCTATGAGGATTTTCAAATCGGGTTACTTCTTCCCAAAGAGCTGATACCTGTTCATTACAATAGGCTCTGACACTTTCAAGCGAAGGCACATTATAGACACATTTACCCTCATCAAAAATCTTAACAAGCATTTCACGGGCAACAAAATTATCAACAGTTTTCCTTTTCCAGGTAAAATCAGGATCGAAAAGAGAATAGCTTTTTTCCTCGCTGATACTCTCACTATCAAGAGTAAGAACATCTGCAATAGCTTTACCTGTTTCCATATCAAACAATCTCCATACTCTCTTGGAGCAAGGTGTAGTGATTTTATTCACATTATTACTTACCATTATTGCAGGAGTTTTCACGCCGTCTTTTTCAGTTTCGCAAAGCTTGTAAACACCATCAAGAACAGGAGAGCTTGCTGATGTAAGAAGCTTTTCACCCACAATAAATCCATCAATTTTTGCACCTTGATTAAGCATATCCTTTATAAGGGTTTCATCAAGTGAATTTGAAACAAAAATATCACAATCCGGGAATCCCGCTTCATCAAGCAAACGTCTTGCACGTTTAGAAAGATAGGTCATATCGCCACTATCTATAATAATTCCGGCAGGTCTTAAGCCCTTTGGCACAAGAACTGTATTAAATGCCTCAATAGCATTTTTCACACCGCTATCAAGGGTATCATAAGTATCAACAAGAAGTGCACCCTCTTCACCATGCTCTTCAAGATAAACCTTGAAAGCTTCAAGCTCACTATCAAAAAGCTGAACCCAGCCGTGCCCCATCATTGTAACAAGAGGAATATCATATTTCTGGGATGCAGGATAAAGAGTTGTTGCATTAACACCGCCAACGAAGGCCGCTCTTGCACCATCAATTGCTGCATCAAAACCATGAGCTCGTCTTGCACCTGATTCGAAAACCTTTCTACCTGAAGCAGCACGAACAACCCTGTTAGCTTTAGTAGCAATAAGAGTCTGGTGATTGATTGTATTAAGCAAAAGTGTTTCTATAAGCTGAGCCTGAAGTGCAGGCCCCTGAACCTTTACAATAGGTTCATTGGGAAAAACAGGTGTCCCCTCGGGCATAGCATAAACGTCACAGGAAAAATTAAATGTTCTGAAATATTCTATAAGTTGCTGAGAAAAGCCCATTTCCTCAAGCTTTTTCAATTCACTTTCCCCGAAAGAAAGTGCAGATAGCTTTTCAATAAGCTGATGAATACCCGACATAACCGCAAAGCCACCTGAATCAGGTAACTCTCTGAAAAACATATCATAGGTTACAATATCATTTTCCATCCCTGCAGAAAGCAATCCTTCTGCAGTTGTAAGACAACTGTAATCAGCGAAAAAATCTGCACCGAAGCTCATAAAATACCTCCGAAAACTTTAATCCGCATATTATTTTACCACAATAAAACATTTATAGCAAATATTTTCTTGGATTTTAAATTTATTCTCTATTACTTTACAAAAACAATGTTTTTAATGTTGAAAACCTCTGGTTTTTATGATATCATTATCGTGTGTGTTACTTTCAACACTATAAAAAGAAAGGGGTACCGATATGAGAGTCAGGAAACAACCTGTCGGAACCCGCAACATCTGTGGAGCAAGGGTCGAGGAAAGACGCAAAGAAATCGGAATGAAACAAAAAGACCTTTTAACTCAACTGCAGATTCGCGGAGTCGATCTCAACTCATCAGGACTTTCAAAGCTGGAAGGGCAAATACGTTCAGTTTGCGATACAGAGCTTATTGCATTATCAGAAGTATTGGGCGTTTCAGTAAATTGGCTTTTAGGTTTAGAATAACAAAACACAGTAACAAAAACCGCTTGTTCTAGGAACGAGCGGTTTTTCCTTTTAATTGATTTAATTTTGAAAATATTGCTTCTTTCAACAGCTTTTCCAAAGGTTTTGTGACAAAGCACAAAATGAGAGTAAAAACAACAAACACAGTAACTTTGAGAGCGTTACTACCCTGTGCATAACACACTTCAACAATTTTTTGTGCAATAGGATGCAAAATATATATAGGCAAACTCAACGAGCCGAGAAAAAAGCAAGCCTTGTTATTATAACACGCTTTTCCGTATGTAACGTCACTAAATGCAAGACAAAGTGCAACACAAAGAAAGATAAAAAAGTGACCTGCGTAAGAATCATCAATATTAGTGAAGGTAAAAACTAACACTAACACCCAACAAACAACCTCAACAACAGTCAGAAACACTCTGTCCGCTTTTTTGAAATTGAGTTTATTTATGTATCGGCAAAGCTCAAAAGCGAAAACACCTGCACAAATTTCTGCCACTGCCCTTGCAAAGCTTTTTGAAAACAAGCCCAACCAGTAAGTTGAATCCATCAAGGAGCCCGTGGTTTCAAGCAGATATCCGATAACCAAAACCGCCACCATAGGTGCAACAATTCTGGAGAAGATTTTGTAATACTTTCGACACAAGGGATACAACAGCATAGTTGCAAAAAGCAACTGGCAAATATACCATTCAGGTGTCAGCACATCTTTCTCAGGCAAACCCGAACGCATAATCAACAGCATATTGGGTAAGCCATCCAAAAGCCTATAACCTATACCACTGTACTCTGTATCAGTTACACAAGCAACAATAAACGCTACAAAAAAAGCAATTATATGAAGAGGCAAAATTCTTAAAACCTTCTTAGATACAAAAACACAGGTTTCTTTACTCAAATTATCCGGCTGATTACACGCCCTATAAATATGGGATGCCATTAAAAAACCCGACAACGCGAAAAAGAATTCTACGCCAAAAGAGCCATTATAAAAGAAAGTAAAGTTATCCGAAAACGTAGTTTCCCTACCAAAAACCGTTACCCCTATATGGAACAACATTACAATAACAGAAAACACAAATCTTAACAGTTCTATTTTACCGTTTTTCCTCTCCCTGATACCCATAGCACTTCTCCTAATAGTATTTCAAAAATCTTTCCACCAAAATTTTATGAACATTATATAAGAAAACAATGAATTTTTCCACTTGTTTTTTAAACAATATTTGTATAATATCGTTTTTGTTGATTTTTGTCGAATTATATGTTAATATAGTACAAAAAAATGAAAGTGTGGTAATGCAAAATGCTGGGTAACAGAATGAAACAATTCAGAGAATACACCAAGCTGGATTGCAAATTAGTTGCTGAAGCACTTGGCATCACAGAGCAAGAGTATATTGACTACGAAAACAACAAAGTAAATCCTTCCATTGATATACTCACTACCATCTCCGCCTTTTACAAGGTCACCATTGACGAATTCCGAGGATACACACCACTCATTTCATTACACAGTAATAAAGATAATACTATGTTTGACGAAGTTAATGAAAACACACTCAAAATGTCCGATTTATCCTGGGAAGAAGCAAAACTGATACTTTATTACCGCACACACAAGGATGATGACAAAGACGAAATCATAAAAAAGATTTTAGAAAAAAAATAAAAAGCAAATCCCTTGCGATTTTCAAATCGCAAGGGATTCATTTTATGGTTTATGATAAATTAAAGTTTTACAATTTCGCCCATCATACCGGGAGCTGCGAAAGCTGCATTGCTTTCATCGGTATCGATATGCATTGCGGGAGCAAAGTTGGGATGAACACGGCAAACAACATCACCAAAAATAAGTGAACGGCCATCTGATTCAATTTTAACACCAACAACTTCTTTATCTTCCACACCAAACTCTGCTGCTGCATCGGGTGTGAGGTGAATATGTCTCTTTGCAACAATTACGCCTTCGCTGAGTTCAACCTCACCTTTGGGTCCAACAAGCTTACAAGAACCGCTACCTGTGATATCGCCACTTTCTCTTACAGGAGCTACCGCACCGATTGAACGTGCATCAGAAGCTGAAATTTCAACCTGAGAAGAGGGACGAGTGGGTCCGAGGATGGAAACTGCAGGGAACTGACCCTTTGCACCAACAACTGCAACTCTTTCTTCACAAGCGAACTGACCGGGCTGAGAAAGATCTTTTTTAGGGGTAAGCTCGTAACCCTCACCAAAAAGAATATCAAGGTCTGCTCTTGACACGTGAACATGACGAGCAGATGTTTCAACAAGAACCTTTGCCATTTTAAAATCCTTCTTTCAATAAACACAAGTAAAACTTGCTTAATTTTTACAACCAAGATTATACACAACTTTTAATATTCTTGTCAAGCAAAACTGCACCAACAATACACTTATTTTACAAACAAATGCCAAAAATCAAAGCACATATTTTTTATATTGATATTTCATCTTGTATGTGTTAAAGTATTTCCATAAAACCAAATTATAAGAAAGGTAAGTTTATATGTCCTTTATCAAAGCAATTATTGCACTGTTTCTGGCTTTTTTCTCCGCACTCAACCCCTTCGATGGTCCTAATGAAGTCCCTTCAACACCCACAAAAGAGGTTTTTGAATACCTTGAGTACCCTGCAGAAGCAATCATATCTCCATCTGATGCCGGGCTGACCCTCAACTCATTTCTTTCACGAGGCGATGATGACGGTGACGAGCTTTATGTAAACGCACAAGGCTATCAGGATATTAACGGTATAATCGAATCACCTTATTTCACGGTACACGTTGAAGGTAAACGCATACCCGTTTATGGTACCACGGTTTTTGTTGGCACAACTCAAAAAGGTGCACTTCACTCATTCTGTGAAATTTATGTTGACACAAGCAAGGATATCTCGTTAGATTTTCAGCTCAACACAAAAGGTTTTTTGATGGAGCATGTTGATATTTTCCCAAGAAGTGTAAACCTCAATCCAACATACCTCAACAGTGTTCTCAATGAGAAAATCACAGAGCTTGGCACATACACTTTCGTTTTTAACAGAGATGACCAGGAGCACGGCTTTACACTTTTCGTCCGCGAATTGGTTGATGAAGATGCAGAAATCAAAAAATATCAGGAACAGGGCTACAATGTTGTGCCTGTTGAAAAAGGCTTCCACTCTACTGATGCTTACTTTGATTTTTGTGGTTGGGGAAATACCGTTTTCTATCTCAAACGCGGTTCCTACTTACTTGCAAAGCACACTATTGATATAGCAAGCGATGATGATAATCACAATAACACAAGCAAACAAGAAACAGATTTAATAAACGCAGGTCATTTGCCAATGGGACTCACCCGTTGCCCATACTTGAACCTTACAGGCTGTAACAATGTTAAAATTGTTGGTAGCGGCGTTGTTGACCTTTCACATCTTGACAGAGCCGAAAGACGCGGTATTGTTATTGCATACGCAAAAAACGTTGAAATAAGTGGTATTAAATTCATCAACTCTCCTGAATGGACATTTATTACATACGACTCAGAAAACATTACAATTAAAGATGTTGATATTTTCGGATACAGACAAAACTCCGACGCTTTCGCAATCTGTAACACAAGAAATGCAACCATAGATAATTCATTCTGCAGAAGTGGTGATGACCTGTTTGATGTTAAAGCTGCAGGCGGAAGAGATGAAGCTATCAGCCAGAATATTACATTCTCAAACTGCACTGCTTGGAACGGTAAAGCAAGATGCTTTGGTATCTGTGGCGAAGTTGAAAAGGCTATTAAAGATGTTACATTTAAAGATTCAACAGTTGTTTTCCACGATGCAACCTGGAACAAAGACAGAATCCCTGCCCTTGCAATTGTGGTTGAAATTTCCGGTGGTAGTATTGATAATGTAACCTACGAAAACATTGATGTTTACAGAGCATCAAGCCGTGCAATAGGTTGCCTTATTTATGGTAGTGACATTCAGAATTTCAACATAACAAATGTTAAATACAAAAATGTTAAATACAACACAACATATCCCACAAAGCTTGCTTCAAACGACAACCCCAATACTATTCAGGCAGAGTTTGAAAATGTTTACGCAAACGGCACAAAAATCAATGCTGTTGACTCAACTTTCTTTGAATATGACAGTTACGCAAACATAACAGTTAAATAAACGGCAAAAAAAATCCGTCATTCTCTTTTTGAGAGAGTGACGAATTTTTTATTTAAATCAATTATTTGCAAGCTTCTTCGATAGCAACTGCACAAGCAACTGTCATACCAACCATGGGGTTGTTACCTGCACCGATAAGACCCATCATCTCAACGTGAGCGGGAACTGATGAAGAACCTGCAAACTGAGCGTCAGAGTGCATACGACCCATTGTATCTGTCATACCATAGGAAGCGGGACCTGCAGCCATATTGTCGGGGTGGAGTGTTCTTCCGGTACCGCCGCCTGATGCAACGGAGAAGTACTTAACGCCGTTCTCAATTGCCCACTTCTTATATGTACCTGCAACGGGGTGCTGGAATCTTGTGGGGTTAGTGGAGTTACCTGTGATGGAAACGCCAACGTTTTCAAGTCTCATGATAGCAACGCCTTCCGGAACGCTGTCAGAGCCGTAGCACTTAACGTCAGCGCGGGGACCCTTGGAGTATGCTTTTTCGGAGAGAACTGCAACTTCCTCTGTGTAGGGATCGAACTTTGTCTCAACGTATGTGAAGCCGTTGATTCTGGAGATGATCATAGCAGCGTCCTTGCCGAGACCGTTGAGGATAACGCGGAGGGGTTTGGTTCTAACCTTGTTTGCGTTAAGAGCGATCTTAATTGCGCCCTCTGCAGCCGCGAAGGACTCGTGACCTGCGAGGAAGCAGAAGCACTCTGTGCTCTCGGAGAGAAGCATAGAGCCAAGGTTACCGTGGC
>JAZNHK010000206.1:0-7842 GCA_045576915.1 Acutalibacteraceae bacterium | reverse complement strand
CGAGTCATTTATATCTATCAACACATCGAGAACCAATTCATCTATTTTGGGGTTTATTGAAAAGTTTAAATACTTATGATACAATTGTTTTAACAATCACCAAACCACATTGTGAGGAATTATTATGAAAAACTATGATATTGCCGCTTTTGTTTGGCCTTCATACACAGGCGATGAGCCGAGAACACGAATTTTCTGGCCTGAGGGCAATGGTGAATGGCAGACCGTTAAAGCTATGACCGATAAGGGTTACAAGGGCTGCCGTTGGCCTCGCATACCCACTTGGGGTTATGTAAATGAAGCGGACAGCTCTGTTATGGAAATGCAGATAGATTGTGCCGTTTCCCACGGGGTAAATGTTTTTATTTATGACTGGTATTGGTATGATAACAGACCATTCCTTGAAAACTGCCTTAACGATGGTTTTTTGAAAGCAAAAAACCATACAGATATGAAATTCTGTCTTATGTGGGCAAATCACGATGCAACTCATTTATGGGATAAACGAAATTCCGATAAAGACCTTGAAACTGTTATCTGGAGTGGAGTTGTTACACCGAAAATTTTCTCTGATATCTGCGACAGAACAATCGAAAAATACTTTTCAAAAGAAAACTATTATTGCATTGACGGTTGCCCTGTTTATATGATTTTTGATATTGATAATTTTATCCGCTCTTTCGGTACAAGCGACAACTGTAAAAAAGCAATTGAAGTGTTCCGCCAAAAGACAATTGAAGCAGGTTTTAAGGGGCTTCATTTTCAGATTGTTCATTGGCGAAACCGTATTTTCAACTGGCTTGAGGATGGAGATTCTCAAAAAGGCGTCACCTCTGCAGAAATGTACGATTTTCTCGGTGTGGATTCAGTTACAAGCTACAACTGGGGTTGTTCAACGGACTTTGATGGTGATTATATCGATGTCACAAATAATTATATTGATGCAATCACCGAGGAATCAAAAAAACTGAACATACCCTTCTATCCAAACATTTCCGTTGGTTGGGATAATAATGTCCGATTCAACAAATTCGTACCCGGTGTAGTTGAAAACAACACTCCTGAAAACTTCAAAATTGCTTGTAGAAAAGCAAAAGATTTTGCAGATAAATCAATGAAAAACGGCAATATGAAAGCTCCATTTATCACAGTAAACAGTTGGAATGAATGGACAGAAACCAGCTATCTTCAGCCTGATGACCTTTACGGATATGGTTATCTTGAAGCAATCAGGGAAGTTTTCACCGAGGAATAATTATGGAAAATAATATTGTTTTAAACGATATATCATACGGAAACCACGAAAGGCATAAAGTTGATGTTTTCATTCCCAAAACCCCGAAATGCCAGTCGGGAATTATGCTTTTTATTCACGGTGGCGGATGGATTCAAGGTGATAAAATCGGGCACATTGATGATGCACGTTTCTTCTGCAATCTGGGGTATATTTCTGCCACTATGAACTACCGTTTTGTTGATGAAAACACAACTGTATTTGACGAACTTGACGATATAACACAGGCACTGAAAACCATAAAAAGAGAATGTGCAAAATATGGTTTTAATACAGAAAAACTGATTCTTTCAGGTAGCTCGGCAGGGGCACATCTTTCTCTTCTTTATGCTTATACAAGAAAAGATGAAGCACCCATAACCCCTGTTGCAGTTTGCCCCTACTGTCCCCCTGTTGATTGCTCAAAACCTGATTTCTTATTGGGCATCTCAGGTGAATTTGAGGAATGGAAATATGGTGTACTTTCCAAATGTTGCGGTGTTGAAATCAACAGAGAAAATCTCCTTAAACCCCAACAGCAAGAAGCACTAAAAAAGATTTCACCACAGGAATATATTTCAGAAAAATGCGTTCCTACCGCCATTTTCCACGGCAGACTTGATGAGCTTATTCCATTCCCCCATATAGAAAAATTCATAGCCTCATTAAATGAAAATGGCATAAAAAATGATTTGCTGGTTTATGAAAATTCTAATCACGCCTTGGATAAAGACCCAAAATGCTCATTACAAGCAAAAGAAATTATCAAAAGTTACGCCGAAAAATATTTATAATAAAACTGCATAACAAAAGCGTCTGATTTTCGAATATCAGACGCTTTTTTCGTTTATTTACTTTCGTGGTATTCTTTTTCTGTGTTAACATTCCAGATTGCGTTTTTATCAGTTGCTTCGCCCAGAATATTTTTAACTGCTTCAAAGGCTGTGCCCATTGAATGGTCCATATTGTTATAGCGATGCTGACCGTTTCTGCCAATACAATAAAGATTTGGAATTGTGTTAATAAATGAAACAACCTTATCAATTTCACTATAGGTGTCAAAGTATGCGGGATAGGCTTTTTTGACCTTTTCCCTATGAGAATCAAGGACATCCTTTTCGCCATCAATTATGCCCATTCCTATAAGTTCTTTAACAACAAATGCTTTGCATTGTTCTTCATCCATATTCCAGAATGCATCGCCTTCGTTACAAAAATATTCAAGACCAATCCATACAGTGTTTTCAACATCCTTGACAAGGTATGGTGACCAGTTGTTGAATATCTGTATTCTACCAAGCTTAACACCTGTGTCCTGAACATAAATCCAACAATCAGGGATTCTGTTTTGTATTGTTTTTATGGCGGTTTCATTTTTTAAATTCAGCTTATTCAGAAGCAAGCCAACCGTAACGAAATCGCGGTACGGAAGCCCTTTTGCCACCCGCTGAACTTCCGCCGGTACGGTTTCACCCATATTTAAAACCAAATCTTTCAAGGGCATTGAAGAAAGGAAAATATCACCTTTTAATTCAGTTTCTTGCCCATTATGAGGATTTTTGCAAACTATGCTTTTAATTTCATTACCTGAAATATTTACCCTTTCGGCTCTGGTATTAAATAAAATTCTGCCACCCATTGAAAGAAATTCTTCCGCAACAGTTTCCCAAAGCTGACCAGGACCATATTTAGGATATAAAAATTCTTCAATAAGAGATGTTTCAACCACTCTGTCCTTTGAAGGATTTATTTTTGAAATTATATCTTTGAGAATATTAAGAACCGATAAACCTTTTACCCTTTGGCTACCCCAATCCGCTGCAATCTCTTTAGGGTGGCGCCCCCAGAGTTTTTCTGTATAGCCCTCAAAAAACATAGAGTATAACACTCTGCCGAAGCGGTTTATATAAAAGTTTTCTAAAGAATCCTCTTCCTTCTTGCACAAACAGGAAAGAAGATAACTGCCACCTGCCCTGACCGTTTGAAGCAAGCCCATATTTATAAAGGTATGTGGCTTCATACTTATTGGGTAATCAAAAAACTTTTTATTGTAATAAATTCTTGAAATTCTTTGGCGGTTAAGCATAACCCTATCTTCCTTTTCCGGGTCGGGACCATTGGAAGAAAGTTCTTTTTCTCTGCCGAGAATTTTGTCATCATAGGACGGTGCACCCTGTAAGGGCATCATGTTTTTCCACCATTCCATAATCTCTTCATCCTTGGAAAAGAAGCGGTGACCGCCAATGTCCATTCGATTTCCGTTATATTTAACCGTCCTTGAAATGCCGCCTATAGAGTCACTTTCCTCCACAATTGTTACATTAAAAGCATCGCTTTTCTTTAACAATTCATGAGCCGCAGTCAAACCTGCAGGACCTGCACCAATAACAACAATTTCTTTCTTCATAATTTCCGCCTAACAGTTTCAAAGTTTATTTATAATAATATATCATACCCTTGCTACAAAAACAACACACAGTTAATATTGTAAAAGAAAATTAACAATTCTTTCCTGGTTTATTGTCTGTTAGATATTATTGCAAATATCCCCAAAGATTATTAAAAAAATCTTGACATTACAAAAGTAAATATGTATAATATCTCTTGCTTAATATGAGTGTGCTGATATAGCTCAGGCGGTAGAGTGCATCCTTGGTAAGGATGAGGTCACCGGTTCGAATCCGGTTATCAGCTCCAAAGAATCCGTTCTCGTAAGAGGACGGATTTTTTAATTATTCACTCCTCGCTAAAAAAGCGGGACGGTCAAGACCGCCACCTACAATATTATAAAAACGTTCACAAACCAACCATATTATAATAAATATTCACAAACCAAGCGTCTTGAATATATATAATATGTATATAAACATTTTCATAGAAATTATTTACAAAATTTATTTTTATGATATACTTAATATGTATAAATTTTACATTTCTGAAAGGAATGATAGTAATGAAAACATCAAAAAAAGTTCTCGCTTTGGTTCTTTCGGTTATTATGTTGATGGGTTGCTTCTCTGCAAGTGCTTTTGCAATTGATGAAGCTTATACACCTTCAATCGTTATTCCCGGTATTTTCCAGAGTGAAACAAAATACTATGAGGATGGCGTAGCTACTGATGCTGAACCTCCGTTCTTCATGGATTCCACAATTGAAGTTGTGGGCTTGGCACTTTCTGATGCCCTTGTACCCCTTGTTAACTTAGTTGCTACTCAGGAAGACAAAGACAATATGGCTGCACAGGCAGTTGCCGATGTTCTTGGCGAAGCTCTTATGGAAAAAAGCCGTTGCGACGAAAATGGTCAGTTTGTTCACGACATCCGTGCAACAAAATATAATGACTGTTTTGCTGACCTTTCCGAGTACGACCAGGAATACATCCTTGACCAAATTCCCTTGCAGAATTATATTGACCAGGCAGGCGGAGAAAACCTTTATTTCTTCTCATACGCTTCTCTCGGCAATATGATTGACACTGCACAGGAGCTTTACGAATTTATTCAGTTCGTAAAAGAAGACTCTGCTTCAGACAAAGTTAACATCGTTCCAATCAGCCAGGGCGGTTCTGTTGCAAATGCACTTATGCAGATTTATGCTGACAATGGCCGTTCTGTTGCAGAAGATATTAACCGAATCATTTTTGTTGTTCCCGCACTTGACGGTTCAACACTTATTGGTGAAATTTATCAGTATGGTCTTCTTGATGATAGCTACGAGCTTTATAACACAATGCTTCCCTCACTCCTTGGTGAAGAGGATATGATAAGCTATCTTGTAAACATCATCCTCCGCATTATGCCCAATGCAGACGTCAACAATATCCTTGATACCGCAGTCCATACTCTCATTTTAGACTATATGAGATATTCAACGCTCCTTTGGGGTCTTTGTCCCTCAGGCAACTATGAAGCTTGTCGCGAAATGTATCTTATGGACGAAGGTCTTGAAGAAATCTGCAGACAGACAGATTGGTACTATGGTGCTCAGCTTAATTCCGACGCAAACATCCTTAAAGCAATCGAAGATGGTGTTAAGGTTTTCGACATTGTTGACTACAATGTTCCCCTTTACCAACTTGTTGATTCTTGGGATGACGTAAACGCTGATGGTATTATTCAGCTTGATTCCACATCTATGGGCGCATTCAGTTATGGTGTTAATGTTAAGTTGGGTAGTGATTATGTTCCCACCCACACAAACTGCACCGACCCTGAAAACCACAATCACGCAGATCCCCACGATATAGTTGATGCTTGTACAGGTCTTCTTCCTGAAACAACATTCTATTTCTACAACCAGGATCACGAAAAAACTGGTTCAAACGATGTTATTATGAAGCTTGTTACAGAGCTCCTTGTTGACGAGGCTTTTGTTGACGTATTCTCCTACCCCGATAGATTCCCCCAATTCAATGTTGGCAGAAACTCAAAGGGTCTTATGAGAGATGTTGCTGAAATGAAAGAATATGACACCAGCGACCTTACAGAAGAAGAAAAAGCACTTCTCGAAGATGCTATTGCAAAAGCAGAAGCAGCTTTGGATCAGACAAATGTAGATCTTGATGAATTCAATGAAGCAAAGGACAATTTCTACTCAGTTCGTGACCAGATTCTCAACAGAGATGAAGAACCTGCAGAAAAAGAAAACTACGCCTATATGAATTTTGGCGATGCCCTCAAACAGCTTTTACAGATGATAAGCGATATCCTTTACGTATTCTTTGGCGGTTCAGGCTTCGGCGAAATGTTTAAATAATTTACTATTGCAAAAGACACCTTTGGTTTTGAACCAAAGGTGTCTTTTATTGTTACAAAAGAAAACGAAGCGGTAAAGTAAAAAGGGATAAACGAAAAAAAGGGAAAATTATGATAATGAATAAAACAACCCCGAAACACAAAACAACAAAAATGCCGCAACGTTGTTTTAGTTCGCTTTACCGCTTCTACCTATATATGACATAAAAATCAAAAAAGTCACACAATTTTTCAAATTTTTTTATTTTTAATAGCAAAATGCGGTAATTTATGGTAATATGAACTTGTAATATTTAATCATATTTAAATTTTAGGGTGTTTGAAGATGATAACAAGAGAAAGGGCTGAAGAGATTTCCAGGCAATATTACCAAAAGATTTTTTCTTATTGCTTGACAATGGCTAACAGCAACTACGATGATGCCTTGGAAATTACTCAGGAAGTATTTTTGGTTTTCTCTAAAAAAATGAATGAACTAGAGGACGATAAGCTTGAGCATTGGCTAATGGCTGTGGCAAGAAAAAAAGCTCACGAATATTACCGCCGTTTAAAAAATGAAAAAATGGTTACAGCTATTGAAGATTCTTTCACTTCTGCAGACGAAGTTTTTTCTGTTCTTACAAAGTTTTACAGCTACAGCGATGCGGATGTAAAAATTACCCTTGAAGCAATTTTAAAAATGCTGACAGAAGAGGAATACAAGCTTTATGTTAAAAAATTTATTGAAAACAAAAGCCAGGCCGAAATTGCGGAGGAAATGGGTATCTCTGTTACCACCTTAAGCACAAGAACCGCAAGATTAAGAAACAAAATCGAAAAACTCGGATTTTTCTGCTTCACTTTTGTTGGTCAGATTATTATCAAAACATTCTTTTAATAAAATTTTAAAAAAATTTTCAAATTTTTTGTGACTTTTTCGTTTCTCCCGTCATATATAAGTGAAGGGAGAATTTTTTTTCGGGAAAGGAGTTGACTTCTATGAACTTAACAATGCAAGAAAAACAAAAGCTCATTAAATTTTTTGATTTTTTGTTAAATGAAGAAATAGCAAAGTCATTGGGTGAAATGAACTCAGAGGCTGTTGATAACTATATCAGAATTCTTCTTTATCTGCAGGACAAGCAAGTAGACCTCAGCCCCGAATTTATTGATAAACAGGTCAGAAAAATCTTCCAAAAGGGAGATAAACCCGCTCCTCCCGAGGCGGACAAAACAACAAAAAAATATTTCAATAAGAAAAAGGTATGGCTTGTTGCCGCATGTATAGCAATCCTTGTAGCATTGTTTAGTTTTGTTTCTGTTGCTTATGATTGGAATGTTTTCGATTTTCTTAACGAAAAATTCGGTTCTGTTCATTCAGCACCTGTTGAGGAGGAACAGGATTTTAATGGCGTTAGTGTAAAAATGCACGGTAAACATAACAATTATTCAAATATTGAAAATGCTTTAAAAGCAGAAAAAATCGAAGTCCTTTATCCAATGAATTTACCGAATGATATAACTATTATAGACATTATGTTTTTCGAGGAAAATTCGGTTGAAAAAATGATATATACTTTTAATGACCCCTCTCTGTATTCTACCATTTCTTTTGACACATCATTAGATGCTTTTACAAAAGAAGGTGCAACAGAAACTAAAAAAATCAACAAACTAACATGCTATATTTACGATATGTCAGATATTTCTTGTACTCAAATACGATTCGAACACAAAGGGAACACCTATATGTTTAGCCATACTGATAAAACCATGCTTAAGGAAATAATAAAAAACTTAGAGGAGATAAATTATGAAGATTAAAAAAGCTTTTT
>JAZNHK010000205.1:0-4115 GCA_045576915.1 Acutalibacteraceae bacterium | reverse complement strand
CCTTTGAAAAAAGCAAAGGAACAGCTTGCGTTTTTCTTAAGTGAATATGCCGCACCAAAAGCAGAAAAGGCAGATTGCATTATTGTTATGGAGCCTTTGCGTTTTTGTGAATCTTCAATGATACATACTGTTGCTGACGGTATTGAGATAGCCCGAATGAGTGGCAAGAAAAACGTTGCAGGTCTTGCAGACCTTTATCACGTTTATGGAAATGACGACAGTATTGAGGGTATTGCAGATTTTAAAGGTGAACTCCTTCACGCTCATATTGCAGAGCCTGAAAAACGAGTTTACCCTTCAACAAAGGACAGCAAAGAAGTTATTGCTATATATAAAAATTTCTTTGATTCTCTTAAGGAAGCAGGTTGTGAAACCTGTTCTGTAGAAGCCGGAACAGATGATTTTAAAACTGATATTTCAGATGCACTTGCAATTATAAAAACTTTGATATAAAATAAATTTAAAGATATTTTAAAACCGAAAGGATGTTAAATATGGGAAAAATTGTTGTAATGGATCATCCGCTTATTCAGCATAAGCTTTCAATTCTCAGAGATGTAAATACAGGATCTAAAGAGTTTCGTGCTCTTATTTCTGAAATAGCAAACCTTATCTGCTATGAGGCAACAAGAGATTTGCCCCTTGAAGACATTGAGGTTGAAACTCCCATCTGCAAAATGATGGGTAAAACTCTCGCAGGTAAAAAGGTTGCAATTGTTCCCATTTTGAGAGCAGGTCTTGGTATGGTTGAGGGTATGCTTGCTCTTCTTCCATCTGCAAAGGTTGGTCATATAGGACTTTACAGAGATCCTGAAACAGTTCAGCCTGTTGAATATTACTGCAAGCTTCCTGCAGATATTGAGCATAGAGATGTATTTGTTGTTGACCCAATGCTCGCAACCGGTGGTTCAGCAATTGATGCAATAACACAGATTAAAAAACGCGGTGCTAAGCATATCAAATTCCTTGGTATTATTGCTGCACCCGAAGGTCTTGATGCTCTTGCAAAAGCCCATCCCGATGTTGATATTTTCCTTGCATCCCTTGATGAAAAGCTTAATGACCATTGCTACATTGTTCCCGGTCTTGGTGATGCAGGTGACCGTATTTTCGGTACAAAATAATATTTTATGTAAAACGAGCTGTAAAATGATTTTACAGCCCGTTTTTTTATTCGACTTTGTCATCAATTATATCGTTTCTTGTTTCAACCATTTCGTTTTCCCTGAAAAGAAGGGAGATGCACCAGATACCTGCAAGGGCAACAAGCACATATACGATTCTTGAAAGAATAGCCGCCTGACCGCCGAAAAGCCACGCAACAAGGTCGAATTTGAAAAGACCAACGCTACCCCAGTTAAGTGCACCGATTGTTACAAGAATCAAAGCAATTCTGTCTAACATTCAAAAAACTCCTTTCTGCAAAAAGCCATTGATTGCTTCGAACTTATTATTTGCAGAAAATTTATAAATATAAAATTTTTTTATTGCACAAATTTTAAAGTGAATTTTTGTGTTTTACAATTTCAGTAAATTTGCATTCAAGAACCATTTATTGTATCTTGAAATTTGAATAATTTTAAAAAATATGTTATTATAAAACAAATGACTTATGGTGGTGAATTATGTTATATCTTGTTAAAGGCAGGGCAGGGAGTGGCAAAACTTCTTTCATAAGAAACAAAATATCTTCTTTGGTTAATAGCGGTAGCAGACCTGTGTTGATTGTTCCTGAGCAATTTTCTTTTGAAACAGAAAGAATTATGCTGAAGAAATTGGGTCCCAAAGATTTTAAAGGTGTTGATATTTTCAGCTTTCCGAGAATGGCTTTTTCTGAGTTGAAAAAATCAGGCGTAAATCAATTGAAAACTGCCGATAACGGTGTTAAATCTGCAATAATGAGTGAAGCCCTTTTGCAGTTGGACGGCAGACTGAATATTTTCTCCAATATAAGGCATAACGCTACTGCGTTGAGTCCGTTGGTTGATTTTTGCAAAGAATTAAAATACTGTTGCATTGACAGCAACTTCCTTCAGGAGAAACTTGAAACTTCAACTAACACTCTTTTGAAAAATAAGCTTAATGAATTGGACTTAATCAGAAACGCCTATGAAGCACTTTTAACTCAGAGTTATTTTGATGACGCGGATGCAGTTGGCATTTTTACATGTCTTGCTGCGGAAAAAGGCTATTTTAAAAATAAAACCTTGTTCCTTGATGGATTCAGAAATTTCACAAAGCAGGAAATTGAATGTCTGAATGTTGCGTTTTCTCAATGTGATGATGTTTATATTACAATTTGCGTTGATAACACAGCATTACCATTTTCATCACTCCATTATATGAAGGTTTTTGAAAACAAGCTTCGCGGTATGGCTGCTGCTACAAATACTTCTGTTGAAAGTATAGAACGTGTTCAATCAGAAGCTGCATTTGCAAAAGATATAGCATTACTTGAAAAAAATCTTTTTTCTGTTAAAAAAAACACTCCCGGCGAATATAATGGCGATATTATAGTTGCCAAATGCACAGATAGCGATGATGAAGTGGGTTTTATTGCAAACACAATAAAGAAGCTATTGATGACCGAAAACTACAGATGTCGCGATATTGCGGTTATAGAACGTACCAACGGCACTTACAAGAAGAGTGTTGTTGATGCGTTAAAACGCTTGTCTATACCTGTTTTTGATGATAGCAGACGACCTCTTTCCAGTCAGACGCTTTTTATAAGCATTACCTCTGCACTTGAATGTGTTACAAACGGTATTACAACTCAGCATCTTATGAGTTACCTTAAAACAGGGCTTACAGACCTTAGCCTTACAGAAATTTCAAAGCTTGAAAAATATGCACTTGTCTGGGATTTGGGTGCCAAAGGTTGGCAGAATGATTTTACAATGCATCCCGATGGCTTTGGTAATAAAATTACAGAAAGCACTCAAAAAGAACTTGATTACCTTAACAATATCCGTAAAAAGGTGATATTACCTTTACTTAATCTAAAAAAGAATTGCGAGCAGGCTGATAACGGAAAAGCTATTGCTAAAGCAGTTTATGATTTTATTATTGAAACAAACATAAAAAGCAATCTTCAGAAACTAACCATAGGGCTTGATGATGAAGGCTTTATGCTGGAGGGCAACCGCCACGAATATTCCTGGAACGCTCTTATGCACATTCTTGATGAAATGGCTTTGGTAACAGGGGAGAGAAAATGCTCTCTTAAACGTTGGTATGAGCTTTTTATGATTCTTGTTTCCTCAGGGGATATGGGCGAAATTCCTCAGGGTCTTGATGAGGTTACTGTTGGTTCAGCCGATAGAGTACGTCTTGAGAAAATAAAGGTGGTTTTCCTTGTTGGCGTAAATAAAAACGAATTTCCTCTTGTTAATGTTGGCAGCGGTATCCTTACAGATGCAGACAGAGTTCTTTTAACTGATTTGGGTATTGAAGTGCGTCCGCCCTTTGAAAACACTGTTGATGAAGAACGATTTATTGCATACTGTGCCGTTACAGCGGCATCCGAAAAGCTGTATATTACTTATAAATGTAACGATGAATCGGGAGCAGGTGTTTTTAAATCGGAAATTGTCACAACTGTTGAGGATTCATTCAGTAATTTTAAAACTATTGATACTTCTGAGCTTCCTGTTGATTACTATATCGAAAGTGAAGAAAGTGCCTTTTCGGTTTATGCCAAAAATTATATTTATAATAACGAAATCAAGAAAACACTTGATGAATATTTTTATAATAACAAAGATTTTGAAGGTAAAGTTAATTCTTTGAATGTGTTATGTGGTAAAGAGCCCTTTAAATTTAAAGATAGAAACAATGCAATCGGATTGTTTGGTAATGATATTAAGATTTCTGCAAGTAAAATTGAACGCTTTTATAGTTGTCCTTTTTCATATTTTATGCAATATGGTCTTGGTGCACAACCACTCAAAGCAGCTTCTTTGGACGCAGCTCAAAGTGGTACAATAATCCATTTGGTAATGGAAGAAATTCTGAAAAAATATCCTCAGGGTGCATTTATCAACACTTCAAACGATGCTTTAAGAGAAGATGTTACCGGTATTTTAAAAACATACCTTGAAGAAAAAATGGGG
>JAZNHK010000204.1:0-2934 GCA_045576915.1 Acutalibacteraceae bacterium | reverse complement strand
TTCACTTAAGAAAAACGCAAGCTGTTCCTTTGCTTTTTCCAAAGGAAAGCCTTCAGGGAAGCGTCTTGCACCGCCTGAACCGAAAACAATCTTTTTAACACCCAGGGCTTTTGCTCTTTCGAAGCCTCTGTCAAGGTATTCTGCCAAAGCACCATAATCAATATTATCCCCTACAACCTTAAGTTCACCGGGAATAAATCCATTGGCGGCAAGGCAGGGCAAATTACATTCATTCAGAAAATCCTTGCATTTATTGAACTTTTCGTCATCATAGTTTGCAAGGCTTCCGAAACCACATTCATAATAATCAATACCGATTTCAGATGCAATTTTTATACTTTCAAAATCGTCAAGACCTCTACAAACACCTATTTTCATATTGTCACCTTATTTCGTTGCGTTATTTATCATTTCCAAAGCATTATCAAGCTGAGTCTGTGTAATTTCGCCACCGCTTGTAATTCTTGCAATTTCTTTTTTTCTGCCTTCAATATCCAGCAGATTAACCTCAGTATAAGTTTTGCCGTCACGAACAGATTTTTCAATGAGATAATGATTATGTGCATAAGACATCAACTGTGCAAGATGGGTTACGCAAAGAACCTGTTTACCTTGTGAAACCTCTTTTAATTTAGAGGCTACTTTTAAAGCAGCTCTTCCGCTTACACCAGCATCAATTTCATCAAAAATCATTGTTGAAACCTTATCCTTATCTGCAAGAACGGTTTTAAGAGCAAGCATAATTCTTGAAAGCTCACCGCCACTTGCAATTTTGGCAATAGGTTTGGGAATTTCACCAACATTGGCAGAAATAAGAAATTCTGCACTGTCAATTCCGTTTTCACACAAAGCAACCTCTTTAAAATCCACAAGGAATTCAACATTGGGCATATCAAGGAAACGAAGCTCCTCACAAACCCTTTCACAGAAGATTTTGGCGGTTTCTTTTCTCTTTTCAGAAAGCTCTCCTGCAAGCTCCAAAGCCTGAGCGGCTTTAAGAGGATATTCCACTCTCAACCGGTCAAGAACTTCATCCGAAAGTGAAATCTCACTTAGCTCTTTTTTTGCGTTTTCAAGGAACAAAAGCATATCCTCTTCTGTTTCACCATATTTTTTACTTAATTTATAAAGCAAATCAAGGCGATTTTCAACATCTTCCAGCTCTGCAAGTGAATAGTCATCCTGAGTTATACTGTCACGAACTGTATCAGCAATATCGGACAATTCATAATACAAATCACCAAGCTTATCTGAAAGAGCCTGAACCTCTTCCGAATACCTTGAAATGGCAGAAAGCTCACGAAAAGCTCCCGAAACCATTTCCACCGCTCCTCTGTATGAATCATCCCCCGAAAGTGCACCATAGCACGCAGACAAGCTTTCCTGAATTTTTTCAAAATTCTGCAATTCGGTACGTCTGTTTTTAAGCTTATCCCATTCTCCGGGATTGATTTCCGCTTTTTCCAGTTCATCTATCTGAAAGGAAAGAATATCAATTTTTCTTGCCTTTTCCTCTTTGTTACCTGAAAGCTTTTTAATTTGTGATTTTAATGCAATAAGTTCATCAAAAGCCTCTGTATAATTATTAACATAATCTGTTAAATCACCAAGAGCATCAATGTATGAAATATGTGTTTCACTGTTTAAAAGCTCTCTGTTATCCTGCTGACCGTGAATCGAAATAAGCTCTGCACCGATTTCACGCAATGCAGTCACATTTGTTAAGACGTTATTAACCTTACAAACATTTTTATCAGGGCTAATAACACGGGAAACAAGTAATGTTTTATCAGGACTGGTCGGCAAACCAAGGCTTGAAAGCTTATCCTCAACACTATCGCTTATACACGAAAACAACGCAGTTACTCTGGCTTCCGATGCACCCGTTCTTATAAGCTCACGTGATGTGCGGAATCCAAGCACTGCGTTAATAGAGTCCAAAATTATTGATTTACCTGCCCCCGTTTCACCGCTCAACACATTAAAGCCCCTTGAAAATTCTATCTCGGCGCTTTCAATGATTGCTATGTTGTCGATTTTTAAAAGGGAAAGCATAAATTTTACCTGCCAATCATTCTGTTAAGAGCTTCTGCAACACCGCGAGCTTCATCACTTGTGCGGCAAAGCATAAAGATTGTGTCATCACCTGCAATTGTACCAACAACCTCGTGCACATTCATTGAATCAATTGTGGCACAAGCGGCACCTGCAAGACCGGGTGAACATTTAATAACACAAATATTTCCGGCATAATCAACCCTTGTCATAGCACTCTGGAAAAGTGCATCAAACATACCGCTGTAGCCGTTATCATTAGCACGTTCAACTGTATATTTATACACACCATTTGCACCAAGAGTTTTTAAAAGTCGCAATTCTTTAACATCTCTTGATACAGTTGCCTGAGTAACATCGCACCCCTTATCACGTAAAAGTGCAAGGAGCTCCTCCTGAGTACCGATGTCATATTGTGAAATCAAATCAAGTATGAGTTTATGTCTTCTTTTTTTCATATTTTACACCCTATATTCAACCAGAAATTTTTTTATTTAAAACATCAATAAATGTATCGTTTTTTATCTTTACAAATGCTGCACATTTTTCTGAACGTTTAACAGTAACAACCGCACCTTCAGGTATAACTACTGCACTTTGACCGTCACAAGAAAGTATTGCCTCACCGCTGTTATCATGGGTAATTTCAAGTTCTGAATTACCGCCTAAAACAACCGAACGGGAAAAAACACTGTGTGCACAAACGGGTGTTAATAAAACGCTTTCAACGCAAGGGTCGATGACCGGACCACCTGCAGAAAGCGAATAAGCCGTTGAACCCGTTGGAGTTGAGACAATAGCCCCGTCTGCCATATAGTCAATCAAAGGCGCACCATTACATGAAACGGAAAGCTTCATAATTCTTATAACACCGCTTCA